>NZ_JBMLRC010000265.1:2700-4062 GCF_049241225.1 Emticicia sp. | reverse complement strand
ATAAAAAAATCGGCTTTTGCTACCATTGGTGGCATGATGATACCTAATTTTTTGAAAGCATTTGAAATGCAACATTTAGGTCAAAGCCAAACAACTGATAAGATTTTGGTAGTTATTCAGCTTTCGGGCGGAAATGATGGTTTGAATACCATTGTGCCTTACCGAAATGACATTTACTACAAATCTCGCCCAAGTATTGCAATTCAAAGTGAGAAAGTGCTAAAACTCAATGATGAAGTGGGTTTAAACCCTGCTATGGAATCGCTCAGAGCTTTATATGATAACGGACAAATGAGTATTATCAATAATGTGGGGTATCCCAACCCCGACCGTTCGCATTTTCGTTCGATGGATATTTGGCAAACTGCTAGTGAATCAACCGAATACTTAAACACAGGCTGGATTGGTCGTTATTTAGATGCTAATTGTGCAGGAAATTGTGTGCCTTACCAAGCATTAGAAATTGATGATACGCTTAGTCTTTCGATGAAAGGAGAAAAAGTAAAAGCACTCTCAGTACAAGATCCCGAAAAGTTATACAAACAAGTAAGTGGTAATTTTATTAATAAAGTTGCCCAAAACTCAGCAGTTCAAGGGCATGATAATGTTGCGTATTTGTACAAAACTTTGGCAGAAACGGCTTCTTCGGCTGAGTTTCTACATTCTAAGCGGAGTGCCGCCCAAACAAAGATTTTTCGTAGTACCAATCAATATCCGCAAGGTGAGTTAGGGCAACGACTAAAAACAATTTCCGAACTAGTAATTTCAGGAATGCCAACCAATATTTATTATGTAAGTATTTCTGGATTTGATACACATTTCAATCAGGTCAATCAACAAGAGCGACTGTTAAAAAACTATGCCGAGTCGGTAAATGCTTTCGTGAATGATTTGAAGAAAAATGATAGGTTTAAAGACGTAGCTATCATGACTTTTTCAGAATTTGGAAGGAGAGTCAAACAAAATGCCAGCGGTGGAACCGACCACGGTACAGCCAATAATGTATTTTTGATGAGTGAAAACCTAAAACGACCGAAAGTTGTAAACGAAGCTCCCAACCTCACAGATTTAGACGAAGGTGATTTGAAGTTCTCTGTTGACTTTAGACAAATCTATGCTTCGCTCTTAAAAGATTGGCTAAAAACAGAGAGTAAGGTCATTTTAGGAAAGAATTTTGAAAGTCTGAAACTATTATGACTCTCTTCTATTTTGCAGTCAGAACTCAGAACTCCTAATTCATAACTTTTTATTAACCATTAAATAAAAAACAGAAGATTTTAAGAATTTAAGCTAAGAGAATACGTTATTTATATGCAAATTTGTAGTTAATATAGGCTCACTAACCATATATGAATAACCTTT
>NZ_JBMLRC010000265.1:0-2600 GCF_049241225.1 Emticicia sp. | reverse complement strand
ATTTGTAGTTAATATAGGCTCACTAACCATATATGAATAACCTTTCCAAAATTATATTTCTGTTTCTGTTTTCGACCACTGTTTTTGCACAAGAAGACTTGTGTAAAAAAACTGCTGGGGTGGAAAGGGGGGGATTTACTTTTGCTGGACCATCAACAGTATGTATTGGGCAAGGAGTTGATTTAAGAGATAATTCTGGCGGAACTGGCGTGAGATATATTTTTGGCTATACCCCTGGAACAAACATCAGCATAACTCCATCACAAACAAACACAAACTACACTTTTCTTGCGGCTGGTACATATACAGTTCTTCAGTATGGTAAGAAAGGCGGTAAGGATATGTATTATTGTGATGTGGTTTATGTGAGAGATAATAATAAACCAGACATAAGTTATGAAGCGTGTAATAACACACAAATCACATTGACAATTAGGAACTCTCCTATCAATAATTTTGATTCATACAGAATAAGATGGAGTGATGGCAGCACTGATAATATACCCACTGGAACAGTTTTGCCATATTCTGTAAAGAAAATATTTTCACCCTCGGCTACTCAAAATATTTTAGTTGAAGGCTTATATTCTCTACCTAATAATTGTCCTGCTCCACAACCAATTACTGTAAAGATGGATAGAGGCGAGATGTTTCCTCGTATAAGTAAGTTAGAGTTAAGCGAAGATGGAAAAGAAGCAATCATGACTCTTATTGGAAATCCGGATGCTGAGTATTTTTTGTCGAGTCGCTCGATTGATCAAAATGGGGTTGTACCAAATAATACAATGCCTAAAATAAAAGCGGGCTCAACAAAGGTTCAGATTCCCAACTCACAAAAAAGCCAGTGTTTTTCAGTCGGTAGAGTTGGACAAGGGGGTTGTTACGAGTTCTCGAACGAAATCTGCACCATCCCTTTTACACTCAAACCCACTGATGAGAATTACGAATTAACTTGGACACAATCTCCAACAGGAAGAACTCAAAATACAGGTGTTTTTACATTTATTAATCAAGTTGATACCCAAATAATTAGAGAAGAGAATGGAACAAATAAGACTACTTTTAACAATGTTAATGGCCCTTATTTGGACAACACTGCTGATTGTAGTAAAAGATATTGTTACACACTTTTATCAAAAGTTACTGTTTCTTATGCTGGTTATACTGGTGCTAGTTATATTGAAACTGCAACAGTAAGTCAAAAGCAATGTATTGACCGTAAAGAAGTACGTCCCCCTGCTATAACTGACGGTCTAGTTAGTGTAAATCCTGCAAATAATGTTGAATTTACATTTATTGATAATAGTTCATGGAATTTAGATAGGAAATTATATCGATTCTATCGTTTAGAAGGCCCTCTTCAGAAAAAAATTGATAGTACTAATACTATTAGGCCATTTTTAGACACGGGAATTAACGCTTCTGAAAAATCGTATTGTTACAAAGTTTCATTTGTAGATAAATGCGGGAGTGAATCTGATTTATCTCCATCTTTTTGTTCAATATTTCTAAATGAAAATGCCATTCGTAATTTAGAATGGAGTAGTGCTTCCCCATTTGGCAATACTTCAATTAGGCAGTTTGAAGTTTTAAGCTACAATGAACAGTCCAACGCAACAACAATAGAAGCGACTAAAACGCCATCTGAAACCACTTTTACACCAATTCTTGATAAATTTGAAGAAGAAGCCAAATTTCAAATAAGAACTACATCAACTGACGGTAAAGAAAGTTTTTCAAATATTTATGTTATTCCAATTGCGGTTAAACTATTTTTACCAGAAGCTTTTTCTCCTAATAATGATAATATAAATGAAAGTTTTGAAATTAAAGGTTTAATAAAGCGTATCGCAAAATTTGAGATACAGATTTATAATCGTTGGGGTAATCCTATTTTTATCTCAAACGATATAAACATTAACTGGGATGGTACTTTCCAGAATACACTCATGCCATCAGATACCTATACGTATAAAATTTATGTAAAAAGTAATGACGGAAAGGAATTTAATAAGTCTGGTAAGTTTTTACTATTGCGATAAAAATATTCAACAAATGATTAAAAAACTACTTATTCTACAATTAGCATTAATTTTTTTCATTAATGTATCTCGCTCACAAAGTCTTACATCAAACATAAAATACCAACTCGAAACAGGTACTTACCTATCGTCTTCTGGAACAACACCTTTTTGGCTACGTTCAAATCAATATGGCATTGTTCCCTTAGAGTCTCAGTTTGCTACTTTTAGGGGTTCAGCTCATAAAGAATATGATTCTACTAGAAATATTAATCAAAAACTAAAAAAAATCGGAGTCGGTTACGGAGCTTGGGCTGTAGCAAATGTTGGGAAAGTCAATCAACTATTGCTACCAGAGGCATACATAAAGGCTCGATATGGCGTTTTTGAATTTTATGGAGGAAGAAGAAGAGAAATTGTAGGCTTGGTTGATACAACCCTAACATCTGGCTCATATATTTGGTCGGGTAATGCTTTACCATTGCCAAAGTTACAAATTTCTATTCCTAACTATGTATCTATCATTGGTAAAGGGTTGATTTCAATTAAGGGAGCTTACGCTCATGGATGGTTTGGAAG
>NZ_JBMLRC010000264.1:3434-5670 GCF_049241225.1 Emticicia sp. | reverse complement strand
GACTAACTAATTATCAACGAATTTTTATCAATTCTCGGTATTTGGCCACCACGCAAAACCGTATTTCCATTGAATTTGAGGCTTTGGTCAATTACCTGTGGCGTCTCAAAATCAGCCACATTGATTTGTCCGCTTTGGGCAAAAGCATCAATGGCATTTTGGTAAGTTACCAAACGAATATCTTCATCCGAAATTCCTTTTATTTTCATCAAAGCTGCCGTTTTTGGTACTGCGAGTGGGTCGCTGATGCCCCAGTCAGCTGCTGAATTGACCATAATTCTCTCCGAGCCATATTTTTTTACGATTTCAACCATACGCTCATTTCCCATTTTTGTAAATGGATAAATCGTAAATGCCGCCCAAAAACCTTTATCAAGCACACTTTCTACGGTTTCTTCATTGTTATGGTCGATAATTACCATGCTTGGGTCGATTCCGTGTTCGAGAGCAATGGCCATACTTAATTCAGTTCCTTTCTTTTTATCACGGTGTGGTGTATGAACTTGTACTGGCAAACCAGCTTCTTTAGATAATTCGAGTTGCAAACGATAGTATTTTTCTTCGGCGGCGGTTTGGTCGTCAAATCCAATTTCTCCTACGCCAACTACACCTTCTTTATACAAAAACAAAGGTAAAATTTCCATGACTTGCTCTGCTAATGCCTCATTATTTGCTTCACGAGAATTTAAGCCAATCGTGCAGTAATGTTTGATTCCAAACTGAGACGAACGAAAACGCTCCCAGCCAACCAAACTGCTAAAATAATCTTTGAAAGAAGCCAAACCCGTACGTGGTTGGCCCAACCAAAAAGCAGGTTCAATAATTGCCACTACACCCGCATCAATCAAAGCCGTATAATCGTCGGTGGTGCGAGAGGTCATGTGAATATGTGGGTCGAAGAACTTCATACCTTTTGTATAATCAGCATAATTCGCCTGTACTGTTTTTGACGTTACAATTTCTTCGGCTGTGCCTTCAAAGTGTGAAGGATTTTGCGATATTTCAGAATGTTTTTGACACATTTTATTGATTCTATTGTTGTTAATACTCCGTTTCTAAACCTCAAGCATTGACCAGCTAAAGATTTGATTTTGTAATTCTTGGTATTTTTTTAATTCTTCTTTGGCCGCTGAAAAATCAGTTTCGTTACAAACCAAAGTAGCCGCTATTTGGTCATTTTGATTTTGAGATACAAGTAGGGTACAAATATCTTCAAAAATTGCTTCATTCATAAATTTACTGACCAATCGCCAAGCTTGTGCAGGAATCGTGCGACCAGCAGCCCAACGCTCATGTGCCAAATATGAAATCGAATTTGCCAGTTCTTGATTCGCTCGTGTATCCAAGCCTTGGATGCGATGAATAGGCTTATCATTGAAAATACATTTCAAAACCAGTTGATTCCAAGCTAATTCGGAGAAATGCTGCATCGGGAATGGATTCTGAAATGCAATTGCGTCGAAAACTAAACCAATGTTTGAACGCACTGCATCAGTAGCCCTTAGCATCCAATAATCAGGAAAAGCCAAAAAGGGTAGGGCAGAAATAAGTGCAACGGCCTCATTATTTTCAGCAGTTTCAAAGAGTGTATCAAGGGCTTTGGTGTAGGAATCTTTATCGCTGCTATCAAATTTTGTTAAGAAAAATACTCTTACGAGTCGGTCGAGTGTCCAATCATTGATAGAAACTTCATTGATAAGGTCTTTAGATTGAATAGAGATTTTGCTAATAAATCTTGGCGTAGCCACAAACGCAGTCTGTAGCGATTGTAAATTGCCACTGGCTTTACTTTCTATCCAAGTTATCTCTTTTGGCGTAGCGTATTCTTTTATCTTTTCGAATAATTGTTCTGAAAAACTCATTGTTGGTTAGGCGAAATAGCGACTATTAAATTGAAAATAATCGTAAATATTTAATAATGATTTTATCTATGCTATGAGATAAATCACTTTCCAATGCAGAACTTACTAAAAATATTGGCCAATAAATCATCAGATGAGATAGCTCCCGTAATCTCACCCAAATGATGCAACGAAAGACGAATATCCTGAGCCAAGAAATCGCCAGTTATGCCTAAATCTAAGCCATTCAATACTTCGCTCAATGCTTCGTTGGCTTTTACAAGGTGCTCATAGTGGCGTAAATTTGTCAGCATTGTATCAGCTTGTTTTTTCATTTTTGCTTTAGCTACTATTGCTGCTTTGAGTTCATCAATGCCGATGTTGTTTTTAGCTGA
>NZ_JBMLRC010000264.1:1761-3334 GCF_049241225.1 Emticicia sp. | reverse complement strand
ATTTTTCAGAAAATTTTGAATTTTCAATATTAAAGATTTTAAATCGTCTCTTTCTGCAAATTCTACGTCTTCTTCGCCAAAATCTAACTCCAGTTCAACCAAACTTGCAAAATGAATCAGTTCTTCACGCAATGCCTTCAATTGATTCGAGAAACCTCCACGCATCAAGTTCATGGCAGTTTTATGGGCTGCTTCTGAGTCGGCCGCAATCAAATCAGCTACGGCTTCGGCTTGTACTAAATCAAACTGTCCGTTCAAAAATGCACGTTGGGTGAATTCTCCTGCCTGTGCCATTCGGCAACCGTTTTGAAGCAGGAGTTTAAGAATATACCTTATTATATAGTCGCTACCGTGACAAGATATTTCTACCACATCTTCCTTCGTAAAACTTTTGGGAGTTTTAAAAACCGCCACCAAAACTTCATCGACAATCACACCGCCATCTCGAATCGTACCGAAATGAATCGTGTGAGAATCTACTTTTGTGAGGTCTTTTCCCTTGAAAATTTTATTGACAATCTCAAATGTACGCTCGCCCGAAACACGGATAACGCCAATCGCTCCGATACCCTGTGGGGTTGATAACGCACAAATTGTTTCTAATTGAATCATTTATTGTATAAAAAACTTATTAAACCATCCCATTAATCAATCTTACAAACTCTGTAAAGCTTTTAATCGTGGTTTTAATTACTTATTTTTGCAAATCTACCAACTAAAATCTTAAAATCAGTGATTGTAGATAATCAGTCGATAATTTATTTGAAACTATCGACTTACAGCCCTGTACTTTCGACTTTTGAAATATGCTAAAAGCAAGACAATTGTGGTATCTGAATGCAATCTTATTGGTGGTTGCTCTATTTATTGCTTATCAAATATGGTTTGCTCCACGTAAAGATGCTTGGAATTTTGTGCCCGATAGTGCTTTTTTGGTTGTCGAAAGCTCCGAAATTCAACAATCACTTTATTCCAAAACTGACACCACTCAGCTTGCCGATATTCCTTTTTTCTACGATGCCTTAGTTCAACTAAAAAAGGTAGGCGAAAATATTGATAACCAAGATATTGCCAAAAAGTTCTTTGAGAAGAAACTTATCACTTATTCGCTTCACCGAGAAAACAAGAAAAACCTCGAATATATTATATACATTCCTGCGGGAAATTTTGGTGATGAAGCCTTCTTGAATAATCTTTTAGTGCCAGATGCTACCAAACGTAAAGTTTACGGGCGTAACTATAAAGGGTTACGTATCAATGAATTATATGATATAAATAGCCGACCACTGTTCAATTTTTTTGTGCATGATGATTTCTTGATTTGTAGTGGTTCAAAAGTATTGCTTGAAGAAGTAGCGAATCGAATTAAATCAGGGGTTACAATCGATCGGGTACCGTTCAAGCAAAGTAGAAAAGGAACAGCCCACATTTATTTCAAAAGTAAAAGTTTGCAAGATGTAGCCGATATTCTTCCGTCACAATTGTCGCCTAATCTCATTGAGTTTTTCGGAAATATCACGCCACGCAACCCTGATATTGTTTTCGAGAAACAAAAACTACCTAATATCATTTC
>NZ_JBMLRC010000264.1:0-1661 GCF_049241225.1 Emticicia sp. | reverse complement strand
ATGGAAACTTCATCGGATGAGCCATCGAAGAAAATCCTGCTCATCAAAACCGAAGATTCGGCCGAAGCTCTCAATTTATTTGATGATTTAGCTACCAATGCCGAAAAGATTTCGAGCTATTTCAAATCCCAACCGTTCACATACCTCAATAATTATGTAAGAAAAATTGATGTCAGCCAATTACCCGCCATGCTTTTTGGTTCTGTTTTCAAAGGTTTTTCTGACTGCTACTATACTCAAAAGGATGATTATATCATTCTGGCAAGCGATGACGATGCCATGCGTGAATACCTCAATAATCTAAACACGGGTCAAACTTGGGCAAAATCGAGCATTTATCGAGATTTTATAGCCAAACTTAGTCCACAGTCGCAAGTAACAGCCATTATTAGCCCTCAGCGAGTATGGAACAATATTTATTATTCATTACCAAAAAAATGGCAAGCTTCTACGCTCAAACATGAAGTTAGAGTGAAAGATTTACGCTTTATCGCCATCGAAAACTTTGTGATTAATAGCACCTTCGGCACTAAGTTTTTGATAGAAAAAGTCCCACAGACTCAAAAAGCGGCTGTTGTTAATAAGTTATTCTTGCAAGATAGTTTAGTTGTCAATAGCCCATTGGCTGGTATTCCAAACATTATCAAAAATCCAGTTAATGCCGCCGATGAAATTATTATTCAGCAGGCAGATAGTCACCTGAAATTATTGTCAAATACTGCCAAAGAAATCAATGCTATTCCGCTGGGTCAGGCAATCAACACCAACTATTTATTACCAACAGATTATTTTCAAGATGGACTTTTGCATTATCTGACCACAACACCGAGCGATTTGGTGGTTTTGAGTAGAGATAATACAAAAGGGATTGTAGCCAGTTCGCCCGAATTATCGCTCGATGGCGGAGTAAAAGCCTTGGCCGCCAACGAAACCAAAATCTATGTTGTTGATGCTTCGGGGGCGATATATATAATTAATGAAGAAACCCAAAAAGTAAGCAAGATAAAGACTCCGACTCAGCTTGGCAGTATAGTTCAGATTCAGCCAGTTAAGTATAAAAACAATCCATATTTGGCTGTCCTTCAAAAAGATGGTACACTCAATGTATTTTACGAGCAAGGACCGAACCTAAGCGGTTTCCCGAAAGTGCCACTAACTGCTCGACCAGTAGGAATGATTGTGGAAGAAGATGGCAACAAAAACTCGGTAATTACTTTACTTTCTGAAATCGGTGAAATCAAGAAAGTAGATATGTTCGGCAATAGCATAACCGACGCCAATATTCAGTTGGAGCGACCCGATAAAGGAACGGTATTTGAACTATTATTCGACCAAAATCGCAAAGATTGGTTAGTAGTGCGTCGTACTCCAACTTCGATGGTGATTTTCAATAAGCAAGGAGCATCAGTCATAAAAATTGAAAGTACCAACTTTATGAAATCTCAATTGAAGTATTTCGATTTAGGAAATGACCTACGAGTAATTTCTATATTCGATGGAAAGAACAATACCTTCTTCGACCTAAAAGGAAAAACAATCGGTGATAAACCATTGCCAGCCAGTGCATTACCCGCACTTTCGTATGCTGAAGCCTATAATAAGTTATACATTTATAACCCAAACAAAACCAAATTTGAGGTCTGGACAGTGAAGTTGAAGTA
>NZ_JBMLRC010000263.1:0-22030 GCF_049241225.1 Emticicia sp. | reverse complement strand
CCTTCACACCACTGACAATCGAACAACTCGGCATTTGTCTTGGAGTTGGTTTTATTTCAGTGATTTGGTTTGAGGTAGTGAAATGGTGGAAGAGGAGGAAATCATAATTTCGTAAATTTTAAACAATATAAATTATACTTAAAAATTTCATACAACTATGAAACGTTCATTTGCTGTTTTACTATTCAGTCTAATTTTTAACATTGCTTTTGCTCAAACGACAATTATTTCAGGAAAAGTACCTTCTATGAAAAAAGGTAAAATTACTGTTTTTCGACCATCTAAGTGGCTGATTGATAGTGATATAAATGGAGTTTCGTTGAAAAAACAAATTGCACAAAATGGCTCGTTTACTCTCGATTTAAAAGCTATCGACAAGGAAATTATACTATTCACCGTTTGGGATAGTTTACAAACAAAAAAACTTTACGAACAATATTTGTATATTTCTAAGGGAGATAAAATTGCTTTAAACGAGAAATCTGATGGTAAAGTTGTAATTACTGATGCTGGGACTAATCACAGTAAATTAGTGGGAGTCAGTACATACTATGACGTTGGCGAGGCTTATGGCGACCCTCTACCCGATAGAGTATATGAAAGAATCAATAGTTTTTATCAAGCAGATAAATTATTGATAGATGCTTACTTGACTCAATATAAACCATCCAAAGAAGTTGCCGATGCTTGGAATTATCACCTGAAATATGCCCGTTTAGCAGCTTTTTATTCGATTTACACGAATAATCCAGTAAGAAGAAATAATCCAAAGTGGGCGGCGGTATTTAATCAATTACAAGATGAGGTTGCTATTTCTGAAGATAAAGCCCTTATTTCTCCTTCTTATCAAAATTATTTAGGGCAGTTTTTGTTTGCCAATCATGAAGGTTCGAGAGAAGATTTTGACAAAAAGCCAGCAAAATTTTACGATGAGTGGTTTGGTGGTGATAGTTTGAGAGGTAAAGCTGCCATGGAAATTGACTACATAAACCAACTCAAGCAAAAAATCATTGAGCGATATTTTACGGGGAAGGTAAAAGAGCAAATGTACGGGCGTGTATTTTATAATTTGATTCATGACCAGCATTTTTTCAATGCTAAATCTGTTTTCAATGACTTTGAACGTCAGTATCCCAATAGCCAATACATCAAATATTTCAAAAAGCCTATTCAAGAAGCTGCGGCACGTCTTGAAAATACAATTCCTAAAAAAGCGATATTTTTAGAAGGTAATACCACCGCAAAATGGGATAATATTTTAGAGCATTTTAAAGGAAAAACTGTATTTTTGGATATGTGGGGAACATGGTGCAGCCCATGCCGAGAAGAAATCGAAAAGAATGCCGCCGCTCTCAAAAAGCACTTTGAGGGAAAAGACGTAGAATTTTTGTACGTAACAAACTACGATAAAAGCGAAACCAAATGGAAGCAACTCATTGCTTTTTATAATTTAGAAGGAAGTCACGTTTTTGCCAATGAAGCCTTGACTAATGAAATCATGGAGAAAATCAAAGGCTCAAGTTTTCCAAGCTATGCCATAATTGATAAAAATGGTAAAATTGTGAATGTTGAGTACCCAATAGACCGAAAAGAATTAATTCAGCAAATTGAGGCGACTTTGAAGAATTGATAAAGTATTGTTTCATTTCTCCACCACCAACTCCACTCGTCGGTTTTTGCTGCGAGTCAGTTCGTTGGTATTGTTGGCTATTGGCATGGTGCTTCCAAAGCCTTTGGTTTTGATTCGGTTTGAAGAAATGCCTCTTTCCACCAAATATTTTTTGATAGTTTCGGCTCGGTCTTTTGATAATTTGAGGTTGAGGTCAAAATCTCCTTGATTATCGGTATGCCCTTGTAGTTCGATTTTTAGTGCCGAATTTTGGGTCAGAAAATCATAAATCTTTTCCAGTTCGGGTGTCGATTCGGGGAGTAAAATGGGTAAACTCTGCACAAAATATAGGTTCTTCAAAACACCCAAAGGCGAGGTTGATTTTTCGTCAGAACTTTCGGTAAAAGCTTTGAAAAGATGCTGAGCCGTTGGGGTATCAATAAAAAAATCATAGAGTTTTATCATAGCCACCGTTCCCGAAGTGGTTGTGCGTCCCGAATCGGCAAAAAAAGTTACTTGGGCATTTTTGTCCATTTCCATTTGGTTGTCGGAGTCCACAAAATCGAAGCGTATTTTTCCATCAATATAAATATTTACTTTTTTGGTTTGCTGGTTACGGGTCGTAACCAAATGCACGTATTTTCCTTGTTTATTGGCCAAATCATCACCCAAAATTTGGTTATAGAGCAGCATACTGCCATCGTCGTACTTAAAATACATCTCGATACCGTACGAACCCGTAATAAAATTTTCGATTTTGGTATTATCAAAAACTAAACCCGAGTTGATTGGAAATCGATACACTTGTCGTTTCGTTTTGCCAAATTTGTCCACAATTTCTTCTTCAAATTTTCCTTTTGTGCCCATAACATTGAGCGGAGGGAATTTGCCCGTAAATTCTTTAAACTCTTTATCGAAATAATAAAGTGCCTGTTTTTGTGCCGATAAATGGAGTGAAACAACAAAAAGTAAAACAAACGAGAAAAGTTTCATATTATTCAGAATTAAGAAAGCGATTTTTAGATTAAAAGTAATAAATCTCATGCTAATAAGTATGTATAGTGCTAAACAAAAACACAGGTTTTTTGAGAAAATAGCACAGGTTTTTATAGTTTTGTAAAAAAAGTAAAATTATGAAATATCCACTTATTGTTTCGGACGTAGACATTTTGGGAGGAAAACCTTGTATCAAAGGTACGCGTATCAGTGTACAGTTGATTCTAGAGTGGATTGCTTCGGGTGCGACGATTCAAGATATTGTTTCAAAATACCCTCATCTTTCTGTTGAGAGTATTCAACAAGCCATTTTATATGCTTCTGATGCTATGAAAAATGAAATAATTATCGAAGTTCAACATTCAAATGCTGCTTGATGAAACTATCAGAATGTCTCTTTTTTACAGATGAAAATATTGACCCTAAATTGGTAGAATTTCTGCGTGAAAAAGGCTTTGATGTTTATGATACCAAAGAAAATAACCTTTTCGGCTCTTCAGATGCCTTTTTATTGGAGAAATAATAGAGTTTTAATTACTTTGGATAGTGATTTTGGAACACTGGTTCATAAGAATAAATCTAATTTTATCGGGATTATTTTTCTAAAACCTGGTCACTTTGATTCTTTCTATCATATTCAAACGCTTCAATCTATCTTGAATGTGAATCCAGTCTTAGAATTGCCATTTATGATAATTGCAGAATGGGGAAATACGGGAGTTAAAATAAGAATTAAAAACGCCATAGAAAACTAAAATAAGTTCTAATTCTTATTTTTTAAATAGAATGCTCAATCTACTTTATAATCTTTCAATACACGTTTATTCGTTTATAATCAGCGTTTTAGCTCCGTTTAACTCCAAAGCAAAGTTGTGGGTTGATGGTAGAAAAAATATTTTTGAAAGGCTTGGTTCGGCTTCGCTCACCAACCATAGTTCGACTTCGCTCACTAACCATAGTTCGACTTCGCCCAGCAAATCGTTTACCGAGCGAAGTCGAGGTACGCTTGCTTGGTTTCATTGTGCTTCTTTGGGTGAATTTGAGCAGGGAAGACCAGTCATTGAAGCGTTTCGAGCGAAATATCCAGCTTACAAAATCTTGGTGACATTCTTTTCGCCATCGGGATATGAAATCAGAAAAAATTATGCAGGTGCTGACTACATATTTTATCTGCCAGCCGATACTCCTGCCAATGCCCGAAAGTTTATAGAAATCGTAAAGCCGTCGATTGTATTTTTTGTAAAGTATGAATTTTGGCGAAATTATCTGACCGAACTCGAAAAACAACAAATTCCAGTAGTATCTTTTTCTGCCATTTTCCGCCCTAATCAGCTATTTTTTAAATCCTACGGTGGGTTTTACAGAGAGGTACTTACGAAGTTTAAACATATTTTAGTTCAGAATCAAGAATCATTCGATTTGCTGAAAAGTATTGATATTCAGCAAATTACACTCGCAGGCGATACTCGTTTCGACCGTGTGAAACAAATTGTTGATGCCAAAAAAGATATTCCGATTGCCGCTCAATTCAAGGCAAATCGACAAGTATTTATGGTAGGTTCGGCTTGGCAAACCGATATGGAAGTTTTGATTCTGTTGATGAACTCATTCAACGTCGGCAAGGTTCAAAACCTTGCCGACGTTAGAGTTACTGACGAAATAGTCTTCGTTATCGCCCCGCACGAAATCCATCGAGAGGAAATAAACGCTTGGCAAAAGCAAATTGAGTTGAAAAGTATTTGTTTTTCGGAAGTAAAACCCGATACGAAACTGACAGATTATCAGGTGCTTATCATTGATAATATCGGAATGCTTTCATCACTTTATCAATACGCCGACTTTGCGTTTATTGGTGGTTCATTTGGCAAAGGACTACACAATATCTTAGAAGCTGCTACTTTCGGAATGCCTATTTTCTTTGGTAATAAAGCCTATCATAAATTCCAAGAAGCAGTTGATTTAGTCAAACAGGGTGGGGCTTATGCCGTGGCTTCAACTAATGATTTGGGCGAAATATTAAAAGATTTACGCTCAAACGAAGCCAAAAAGAAAGAAACTGATAAAATTTCGCAGAATTATGTTTTACAGAATATTGGTGCTACCGAAAAAGTGATGATGGTTGTAGCATCAATTCTTAACGATTAAATAAACGCCTGCCACAATCAGCAACCCGCCCACAATTCTCCAAGCGTTGATTTGGTGCAATTTGAAGCCTAAAAGTCCATAATGGTCAAGTAGCATAGCAGTTATGAGTTGCCCCGCCACAATCAAGCAAATCATATTTGCTGAGCCAATTTTTTGTACGCTCAGAATAACTGTCGTTACAAAAAAAGCACCTAATACACCGCCTGTTAGCTTCCACCATTCCAAAGATTTCAAAGTTGCCATTGTTGGCACCGATTCTTTGAAAAAAGGAGTTATCAAAATCAAGCCTAACAAGCCAGAAGCAAAAGAAATGATGGCCGCATAAATTGGATTATTGATAGATTTTCGCAACTCGGCATTTACGCCAGATTGTGTGCTGTTCGTAACGCCACACAAAAAGGCAAGGATGTAGTAAATGATGCTCATGGCTATTTTTTGGATGTATTTGTCTTTTAACACAATGGACTCAATAGAGACACAATAGACACAAGCCTATTCTTGTGTCTATCGTGAAAGCCCATTGTGTCTATTTATCTGCTTAAATTATTACTTTTCCAAGCATCGTAATATAAAGCTTGATACCTTCTTCGATTTCATCAAGATAAATAAACTCGTCGGCTGTGTGCGAGCGAGCCGAATCGCCAGGCCCCATTTTCAGAGATGGGCAATCAAGCAAAGCTTGGTCAGAAGTCGTTGGTGAACCGTAAGTGTTTCTACCCATCGAAATTCCAGCTTGCACAATCGGATGTTCCTTCGGAATACTCGACGGACGCAAACGAATTGAGCGAGGTACTACTTCACTTTCGATGTTTTTCTTTACTACTTCCGTAATTTCTTCTAGAGTATATTGCTCTGTTACTCGAATATCAACCGTAAACTTGCAAGTATCAGGCACAACGTTGTGCTGCGAACCCGCATTTATCATCGTTACGCTCATCTTGATTGGTCCGAGGTTTTCAGAAACTTTCGGGAATTTATAATTCTGAAACCAAGCAATATCTTTCACAGCTTTGTAAAGTGCGTTTTCGCCTTCATCACGGGCAGCGTGGCCCGATTTTCCGTGAGCAATACAATCCAACACCAATAAACCTTTTTCGGCAACTGCTAAGTGCATTTGGGTTGGTTCGCCTACAATCGCAAATTCTATTTCTGGTAATTCCGGCACAACCATTTCAAGACCCTCTCGCCCCGAAATTTCCTCTTCGGCAGTTGCCGCCATAATGACATTATATTTCAAATCATCTCTATAATAGAAATAACAAAACGTCGCAATTAACGAAACTAAGCAGCCACCCGCATCATTGCTACCGAGGCCGTAAAGTTTACCTTCTTTCACCAATGGATTCAACGGATTGAGTGTCCAAGAAGGATTGGGCTTTACGGTATCGTGGTGAGAATTTAGTAAAACCGTTGGTTTAGAAGCATCGAAAAATTTATTTCTCGCCCAAATATTATTCTTTTTTCTACGATACGGAATATTTCTTTCACGAAAAAACTCTTCTATAATCGCCGCCGTTTCGTCTTCTTGTTTGCTGAAAGATTCGGTTTGAATTAAATCTTTCAGAAGCTCGATGGCATCTTTAGTAAGTGTTTCAACTAATTCTGAATTTTGAAGCATAAATACAATGTTGAATGATTGAATGAGCGAATGAGTTAATGATTTTTTTCTCTTCCGACATTGCTAAAATAGTTATAGCTTTTATTGTTGACCGCCAACGGTTGACCGTGGACTTACAGAATTATCTGTGTTCCTCGTGTACCTTCGGCAACGGCTTGTTTTAGTTCGTCGGCATGGCAAATCGTTACTTTCGCAACGCCTCTTTGAAGTGCCGCAAAAGCATTATCAAGTTTCGGAATCATGCCGGCATTGATTGCTCCCGAAGCCTTATAATCGGCATAGATGCTTGGCGTGAGTTGCGGAATTACCGAATCGTCGTCATCTGGGTTTGAAAGTACACCTTTTTTCTCAAAACAATAAATTAGATTTACTTCATACTGCTCAGCCATGGCCACTGCTACCGATGATGCCTGTGTATCGGCATTCGTATTGAGCATATTTCCTTCTTTATCAAACGTCAGCGGAGCAAAGATAGGCGTAAGGTCATTCTTTAAGAAATTATCTATCAATGGTGCATTTACTTTTTCTACATCGCCCACATAGCCGTAGTCAATATCTTTTACGGCACGTTTTTTTGCCAAAATTACGCCACCATCGGCTCCCGTAAGGCCAAGTGCATTGCAGCCGAGGGCTTGTAATTGTGCCACAATTTGCTTATTTACGAGTCCGCCATAAACCATCGTTACAACTTCGAGCATCGGCAAATCGGTAATTCTGCGGCCATCAACCATTTTTGTTTCTACATCGAGCTTAACGGCAATTTTTGTGGCTACTTTTCCACCACCGTGAATCAAAATTTTTGAGCCTTCGAGAGCGGCAAAATCTTCGAGGAATTGTTTACATGAGCGAGGATTATCAATGACATTTCCTCCGATTTTGATGATGTTTAGTTTCATATTGTTTAAAGGAAGTCTTCGCTTTAAGCGAAGACTTCCTTGTAATGATTTACTTTTACTTATATTTGTAAACTTTAATAATACAAAATTACAAAATGAAAATCGAAACTCTTGCGATTCACGCAGGAAATCATGGCGACCCAACCACGGGTGCAGTTGTTCCTCCTTTGATTCTTTCTACTACCTTTGAGCGAGCCGCCGATGGAAGCATAGTTGAAGGTAGAGATATTTATACCCGTGCCTCGAACCCCAATCGACGTGCCTTAGAAGAAAAACTGGCTGCTCTCGAAGGTGGGAGCGAAGCCATTGCTTTTGCATCGGGGCAAGCCGCCACGATGAGTATTTTTCATTCGCTAGGTGGAAATAGCCATGTCATTCTTCCCGATGATATTTACTACAATACAAAAGTTATCATTGATAATCTCTATGCCAATTTTGGGCTGACTTGCACGGCCGTTGATATGACCGATTTGGGTGCAATCAAGCGAGCGATTAAGAAAAATACAAAACTGATTTGGGTAGAAACACCGTCGAATCCGAGTTTGAAAATTACTGATATTCAGGCGGTTGTGAAAATAGCTAAAGCAAAAAATATCTTAGTAGCCTGCGATAACACTTGGGCAACGCCATTTTTCACTCGACCTTTCGAGTTGGGCGTTGATTTAGTGATGCACTCAACTACAAAGTATTTTGGTGGGCATTCTGATATTTTGGGTGGGTGTGTAATTTTACCTCCAGCCCCCCCCGCCCCCGATGGGGGGGCTTTTTTAAGCTCGTCAAAGTCGAGCTTAATTGATGACAGAGAATTAGTAGCTCCCCCATCGGGGGCGGCTATCCGCACCTTCCAAAGCGTTGGAGGTGGAGTACCTTCGCCGTTTGATTGTTGGTTATTGAGCCGAAGTCTATCTACTTATGCTGTCAGAATGCCTGTTCATGCTCAAAATGCCATGAAATTGGCCACTTTTTTAGAAGCCCAACCACAAATCGAAAAAGTAAATTACCCCGGATTGAAATCGAACGAATACCACAAAGTTGCTAAAAAGCAGATGCGTAATGGATTTGGTGGAATGATGTCGATTTTGGTGAAAGGTGGACAAAAAGAAGCGATGGAATTAGCTTCCAAACTTAAAATATTCAAACACGCTACGAGTTTAGGTGGGGTAGAGAGTTTAATCGAACACCGTTATTCGGTGGAAGGGATTCACTCAACCAGTCCCGAAAATTTATTGCGTATTTCGGTTGGTATCGAAAATATTGATGATTTGATAGCCGATTTCGAGCAAGCTTTTCAATGATTACCTAATTAGAGGTTAAATAAATATCAAACTTATTCGTTTAATTCGCAGTTAATTTACTAAACCTGTATGGTCTCGCCGAGCCCTGTCTTCTTTCAGACATTAAAGGCTTTGGAAACATACTTTTCTCAAAAACAAAACTTATGCTAATGAAAAAAATCCTTTTTTCGATTTTAATTTCCTCGTTTCTTCTTCAAACAAACGCACAAGAACTAAAAACTAAATTGAATTGGTTTAACCTTGATTTTGAGAAAGATGGTGTTCGTGGAATGAGTGTGGAGCGTGCCTATAATGAGCTTCTGAAAGATAAAAAATCTAAGCCAGTAGTTGTGGCAATTATTGATGGTGGAACTGATGTAAACCACGAAGATTTGAAAGATAAACTTTGGGTAAATACTAAAGAAATTGCTGGAAACGGCAAAGATGACGATAAAAATGGTTTCATTGATGACATTAACGGCTGGGATTTTTTGGGTGGAAAAGATGGTACTGATGTGCATCACGAACAACTCGAAATGACCAGAATTTTGAAGCAATTGAAAGATAAATTTGGCGATAAACCATCGAAGAAATTGATTCGTAAAAACAAAGCTGATTACGAATTATTACAAACTTTGCAAAAAGAATACGACGAGAAAAAAGCCGAAAATGAGCAATATGCACCTATTTATAAACAAATGTATAGTAATTATTTAGAGTCGGAGAAGATTCTGAAAGATTATCTAAAAGTTGAAAACCTTACGCAAGCAGCTATCAAAGGCATTGACGAAAGCCAAGCCGACCGCAAAGTGAGAGCCGCCAAGAAAACCCTCGAAAAATTTATTGAGTTGGGTGCCACAGGTACCGACCTCAAAGAAGCTATTGAGCATTTTGAAAGTGAATTGAAATACAATTATAATCTCGATTTTGATGCCCGTAAAGTAGTAGGCGATAACCCTAAAAAACTCGAATATGGCGAATACGGTAATAATGAAGTAACAGGCCCAGATGCCATGCACGGCTCGCACGTGGCGGGTATTGTTGGGGCAAATCGTAATAATAACTTAGGAATCATGGGTGTGTGCAACGATGTGCAGCTAATGGTTGTGCGTACGGTACCTGATGGCGACGAGCGAGACAAAGATGTGGCAAACGCCATTCGTTATGCTGCTGATAATGGTGCCGAAATTATCAATATGAGCTTTGGTAAAAAATATAGTACCAACAAAAAATGGGTCGATGATGCCGTGAAATATGCTATCTCGAAAGGTGTTTTGTTGGTTGCTGCCGCTGGAAACGATAATTTAGACACTGATGTAGAAGGGCAAGTGCCAAACGACCAATATGAAGGTGGTGGAATTGCCGAAAACTGGATTTCGGTTGGAGCATTGTCTTGGAAACCTGATGCTGATGCCGTGGCAACATTTAGTAATTATGGCAAGAAAAACGTTGATGTTTTTGCTCCTGGTGTTGATATTTATTCGACAGTCCCGGGCTCGAAATACGAAGAAAAAAGCGGAACAAGTATGGCTTCGCCAGCAACAGCGGGTGTGGCTGCTTTATTGAAATCCTATTTTCCGAATCTTACGGCGGCTCAAATCAAAAAAATTATCTTAGAATCATCGGTAAAAGTGCCTGATTTGAGAGTAAAGAAACCGGGTGGTGACGAAATCGTGAAGTTTGAAGATTTATCAGCTACGGGTGGAATCGTAAATGCCTACAATGCCGTGAAAATGGCTATGGAAATGAAATGATTTTTTGATAGGAATTAGGAAAAAGAAAGGTCTTTTGGTACGCCAAAAGACCTTTCTTTTTATTAACTTTTACCTGTTGAAACAGATTGCTGGAATAATCAACGGATGGGTGCTTTTTTATAAAAAACGACTTGAAGTCATTAGTTTATGGTCACTTCACCGCCTTCAAGCTCAAATCCAAGCTTTTGGCCGAGTGTGTCAGATAGCCCATCGAGACATAATCTACGCCACAGTCGGCATATTCTCGTACGTTTTTAGGCGAAATATTACCCGATGCTTCCAGCGGAAAACGCCCATCAACAATTTTGATAGCTTCACGGATATTCTCGTAACTAAAATTATCGAGCATGATACGCACCACTCCGCCAATTTCGAGGGCTTCTTGGAGTTCGGTAAGGTTACGTACTTCGATTTCAATCGGTAAATCTTTTCCAGTAGATTTAAGATATTCGTGGGCCGCATTGAGGGCATTTTTGATACCTCCTGCGTAATCAACGTGGTTATCTTTTATCAAAATCATATCAAAAAGTCCAAACCGATGATTGACACCTCCACCAATCTGAACACCCCATTTTTCAATCATTCTGAAACCAGGAGTTGTCTTGCGAGTATCCAAAACCTTTGTTTTTGTGCCTTCGAGTAGTTTCACAACTTGTTTGGTTGTGGTTGCAATTCCGCTCATGCGTTGCATACAGTTCAGTACCAAACGTTCGGCGGTTAGAATCGAGCGGTCGCGGCCTTCTACATAAAAAGCAATATCACCGTATTTGATTGGCTTACCATCTTTGATAAGCACTTGCACTTTTAGGTCTTTATCTACAATCTTAAAAATCATTTTGGCTAATTCTACACCCGCCAAAATTCCCTCGTCTTTTACCAATAGTTTCGCTTTGCCCATCGCATCGGCTGGTACAGTTGAAAGCGAAGTGTGGTCGCCATCGCCAACGTCTTCGGCAAGGGCTGCTTTTATAAATTTCGTGATTGCTCTTTTATCTAATTTCATATTTTTCCAATCTGATAAATTTTGTGGAATATTATTAGAGGAACGTCCAATTTGGACGTTCCTACGAAGTTCTATACGATTATCTGCTTTCTCCAATTATTCTTAAACCTTCCAAAGTTAGCTCTCGGTTGACCTCTACAAATTCATCTTTCAATGTCGAAATAATCGAAGAAAGGCCGCCCGTAGCAATCGCAATACAATCGCCACCGAGTTCGACTCGTACTTTGTGAATCATGTTTTTTACCAAACCCTCATAGCCCCACAAAATACCCGACTGAATAGCGTGAACCGAGTTTTTTCCAAGCACCGAAGTTGGTAATTCGAGCGGAACTTCGGGTAATTGGGCCGTATTTGAAAACAAAGCCTTCACGGCTGTGCGTAAACCGGGGGCAATCGAAACGCCCAAAACCTTACCTTCGGCCGAAACAACCGTAAAAGTAAGTGCCGTTCCGAAATCAACTACCACACAGTTTCTGCCATATTTAGTATAGGCCGCCACCGCATTTGCTACCAAATCGCTACCAATTTCGTCGGGGTTATCTATCGAAACCGTCAGAGTTGGAAAAATATACGCATTGACAACGATGGGGTCTAAGCCAAATAAGTTTTGAATCAACGATTTGAAAACGGGTGTGAGCGGAGGCACAACGCTACTCAAAACCACTTTGGTAATATCGGCAAAGCGAAGATTATTTTCGAGAAAATACTGACGAAAACGATATTCAAAATAAACGTAGTTTTCATCTTTCAGTGATTTTATCCTAAAGTTATGAAGTAGGTTTTCACCATCGAAAATCCCGAAAGTGGCATCAGTATTGCCAACGTCAATAACCAGTAAATGTGCTGAGTTTTTTGTCAATGTTAGTTTTTTTATGGTCAAAGTTTGCTAAATCTTCTTAATTTTTCAAATTTTATTTCAAAAACAAGTTTTTAATGTCATTCCGACGCTTCAAGAAAACAAAGCCATTTTCTTCTTTAATCAGCTCCAAATTTGGGTGATTTCGGTATTCTTCATAGCGGTCAAATTTTGTTACAAAAAACACAGGTTTGTCAACTTTTCCGTTTAGAAGCCAATCTTCGTAAGCCTCGCCTTTCTCGGCCGAAACTTTTGAAACTGGTTTCTGAAAATAAAATAAATGAGCATAACTTTTAAATCCTAATACATGAATATACACATCTTGTCCACGTTTCGACTCGTAGAAGTCAATAGCCGCACCTTGTGTATAACGTTCTATTTTTGGTACGACAATCGCTCCGAACAAGAACAAGCAAACCGCAGTTGCTAATGAAAGTGTGTAAATAAATACCTTTTTGCTTTGTTTGCGTAGAAAAACTACGGCAAAAACAATGACAGCAAAATAAGTAATACCGATAAACATTTCGTAAATGTGCCAGTCAACCACCGCTTCGAGATTTTTTACAGCAAAAGGGTCTTTGATGTATGGAACAATCTCCTGCGTGTGCATTCCTACGAAAGGCACGGCCGCTAAAACTAAAGATAAGATGAAACCAATTGAAAGCAGTCCAGAATTCACCCATTTGTTCCAAGTAGCACGTTCATTGAGCCAATCGTAAAGAAATTTAGCAGCCAAAAACGACACAGGAAAATACGACATCGACGAATAATGCACAATCTTGGTCGTAACGATGCTAAACAAAATCATAACCGCCCAAAAAGTAGTTTTCATCCATGGTACGAATGCTGTCAGTTCAGTAAATGCACTATCAATTTTTGCGTGATTATAAGTAAAAGCCCGAATCGCAAAGATTGAAATCGGGAAACAACCAATCAACACAACCACAAAATGATAATAGAAAGGTTGTCCGTGGCCTGCGTCGGGCGTACTGAAAAGTCGGATTTGGTAAGTAATGAATTCGTTGATAAACCAAAACCCGTTGTTGATTAGCTCATTGGCAAACCAAATAGAGGCAACAAGCACACAACTCATTCCAAAAATAAACGTTTCTTTCCAGTTTATGGAATATTTGAATTTAGTTATAACAAAGTAAGAAAAAACGCTTAGTCCCCAAATGAGCCCCCCAACGGGGCCTTTCGTAAGAATGGCCAGCCCAATGAATACTCCAGCCAATAGCGTGTTTGGCATAGATTTATTTGGCTCAATTTTTGCTCTAAAAAAGAAGTAGATACCTAAAAAAATACATAGATTAAAGGTAGGGTCAATGATACCAGATTTGAAATAGAGGTGCGGCGTAAAAGCTCCCAAGTACATCAAAGCCCAGATAAGCCCAAATGTATTATCTCTTAGCTTATTACCAATTAAAAATAGAGTGACTAAGGTAATGATGCCAATAAGAGCGTTCGGAAAACGTGCGGCAAACTCATTGATGCCAAAAATATGCATAGAGGCAGCTTGCATCCAAAAAAATAATGGAGGTTTTTCCCAGAAAGGTTTGAAATCAATTTGGACTCGACTATAATTACTCGTAAGAATCATTTCTCGGGCCGATTCGGCAAAGTTTATTTCATCCCAATCAAAAAGATGAACCCCTCCTAGAAATGGTAAATAGAAACAAATGCCTAAAAGTATAATAGATAGTATTTTGAAAAATGTTTTGGTCATATTAGGTTTGTTAATTGGCGACTATAATGCATTGAAAAAAAGTTGTTTGTAAGCATAACATTATTTCAATAATAAATAAATTTGTATTTGTGTATTAATACTCCTTCGATTATAAATCAAACGTCGGCTTCCGCTTATTTAAAGGTATTTTTTTAATTAATTAAAAAATTAAACAATAAATTGATGAAAAATATCGTAATTTGTATTGAATTGTAACCTTACAAGAAACTGGACTTTGTTGATACATAGAGAAATTGAAAATATTTTAAGGAAACTTTATGAAACGCTGGAGCGTTTTTATCCTGATGATGTAAAGATAGATGATAAAAAGTATCTTGAAAAATCAGGGCTTATTAACTTGCTCAATAATCAACAGGGAAATTTGACGTTTTTGATCGATGTAAAGCAGCTGAGAGTGGTTCAAGTAAGTGGTAGTGTACTCAAATATACAGGATTTAGCTCCGCTGAATTCGGAGATACTATTCTTTTAAAATTTATGATGATGTTTCATAATGAACATCGATCATTCATGGGTACATTTATTTTGTGGATTTTAAATATCGTAAAAAATATGCCGATTGAATACAAATCACGGCAGTTTATAAGTGCGTGGGGTATGAAGTTATCTCATAAAGAAGGACGCTGCATGCGTTGGTTCCTTAATATCGTTCCGATCGAATTTAACGAGCAAAAAAATCCTACCCTTATCATGATGTCAATTCAAGATATTACACACCTTGTCAAGGGGGATGATTATTGTATAAGAGGAGTGTTTGGCGACGAAAACAAAAAAATATACGTTTATTATTCGAACGAAGAAAAAACACTTACCAATGAAATTGTTTCGGAGCGAGAACGAGAAGTATTACAACATATATCGCAAGGGCTTGATACTCGACAAATAGCAAAAGAGTTAAAGATAAGTCATAATACAGTTGATAATCATCGTCGGAATATGCTTGCCCGCACGGGCATGAGAGATACCACTGCTCTTATACAATTGTGTCGAATGGTGGGGGTCATCTGAAGATAAACAATTTAGATTTAAAAGAGATAAAATAAGAATTATTAAGGTAAAGAAATTAAAAGTGAATAAAAGTCATGTTTTTTTTGTAATAATTTGGCTTGTAAATAATTGATTATAAGTGTGTTGGATACGTAGGATGGATTTTTAGTCATATTGACTATTGATATATCGATAAATTTTGGAGAAATCGCACACTAAACTAAGAAATTCACTTTTTTAGTCACAGCAAAAGTTGTTTTGGGTTCATCGGGGGACATTTTATGCCCCCTTTGCCTTTTTAAGCACTTTATAGAATATATATCCAGATAAAAGACACATTGATCTATTCATGTGTCTTTTGTTCTTTGTAAATGTCTATGACTTAATAATTATGCAAAAGCCACCAAATCGTTGAGATTTGATGGCCATGAAATGTTTTGTGGATCTAAAGTCCTACAAAATTGGTGAGAGTTTTTGGAAATAAAAATTGACCTATGTCAATAAATAGTTTAAAATAGTATGAGTCTTTATCGTTCTGCTCTTTTCGCACGAACTCTACTTAGGGTTTCAGGTCGGATATTGAGATAAGAGGCAATATATTTTTGAGGCACACGATTGACCAGCGTAGGAAATGTTTCTTCAAACCAATTTAACCTTTCTTCTGATGTTCTATACCTAATCATCAGTAAAAACTTTTCGTATGTGATGAGATTTTGTTCGGTGACTAAGCGACCAATACGCTCCATTTGGGGTATCTCTTCATAGACAGTTTGTAAATCTACTTTCGTAATATACAATAGTTTTACTTTTTCAATGGCTTTAATTCCCATTTCTGTAGGCACCTCATTTATAAAGCTAATTGTTGAGTATACAAAGCTTCCTTCGGGCATCAACCAGTTTGTATTTATAAGTTCTTCTTCATCTTCTTGGTAAGAAAATTCTTGTAGAACTCCCTCTTCCACAAAAAATAACTTATCATTTATCTCGCCTATATCTAGAATAATAGTATCTTTTTCAAAAGAAATAGGTTTGAAATACTGCATTAATTTATGTAGGTCAGATTCTGAAAATGTAGTATATTGTTGTAAGCCTAAAAATAATGGATGTTCTAAACTCAGCATAGTTGTTCTATCTTCTTCATAGGTTGTAATAGACGCAAAGAAACATAATAGTCCCCATAAGTTCAAAATAATTTTGAATTGAACTTACAGGGCTTTTATCGTTTTATTTGAAGCTATTAATACAACTTTGGATACAGAGCCGGTTTGGCTTCGTGCATCATTTCATAAGCAGCATCAAAAATTGTTTCTACGTTTGGTTTTGAGAAATAATCGCCGTCTGAGGCGTAGGCAGGGCGGTGTGCTTGGGCCGAAATGGCTTTAGGAGCGGCATCTAACCAGCGATAAGCATTCTGCTTGTCAATCACTTCTTGCATCATATATGCCGATGCTCCGCCTGGTACATCTTCATCCGCAAAAATTACTCGATTAGTTTTCTTGATTGATTCTACAATTTGATGATTGACATCAAAAGGTAATAATGATTGCACATCAATCACCTCGACACTGATGCCTATCTCTTCGAGCTGGGCTGCTGCTTCCATCACAATTCTGCACATTGAGCCGTAGGTCACAATCGTCAGGTCAGAGCCTTCTTTGATGGTTTCTGGTACACCCAGCGGTATGCAAACGTCGGTAAGGTTAGTTGGTAGCTTTTCTTTGATTCGGTAGCCGTTTAAGCACTCAATGATGAGTGCGGGGTCATCGCCTTTCAGAATCGTGTTATAGAAACCTGCTGCTTGCACAAAATTACGTGGAACTAACACATGAATACCACGCAATGCCCCTAGCATAGCCGACATCGGTGAGCCAGAGTGCCAAATACCCTCCAGGCGGTGTCCGCGTGTACGTATAATGAGTGGCGACACTTGTTGGCCGACAGTTCGATAACGCAATGAAGCCAAATCGTCGGTAAGCGTAGCGAGGGCATAGTATATGTAATCGAAATACTGAATCTCAACGATTGGGCGTAAGCCACGCATGGCAGCACCAATTCCTTGCCCAATGATTGTTGTCTCTCTGATTCCAGTATCGGTTACTCTGATTTCTCCGTGTTTTTCTTGAAGCCCAGCAAAACCTTGGTTTACGTCACCAATTTTGCCTACATCTTCTCCTAAAGCAAAAACCGTTGGGTTGGTTTCGAGTAAATAGTCAAAAAAAGTATTGATAATTTCTCGGCCATCAACCATTGGACTGTTTTCGTCATAGATAGGAGCTACTCCCTTAACATTCATCGGAGAAGTTGGGTATTCGCTCAATAAGTGAGAATTAAATCTTTTGTAGTTTTCGGGAGCTACATCGTTTAGCCATTTTAATAAATCTTTTTTTGAAGCAACATCTTCAAATCTAATGGCCCGTATCGCTTTTTTTACTGCCGAAATTACATCACGTCTGACAGGGTTTTCGGTTTTTTCGAGCGTTTCTATAATTGAATTAACCGATTTGGCATTTTTACTCTCATTGATGATTTTCTTCAGTAGAGTTGTAGCCGAATTATATTCTGGTTTTAGGGAGTCTCGAAACGCAGCCCAAGCGGCATTACGTGATTTTTTTGCAGTTTCTTTTGCCCGAATTTCTATTTCTCCTAATTCCTCAGGGGAGCCATAGCCATTTTCGAGGATCCATTTTTTAAAATGAGTATTGCAGTCAAAATCATGTTCGAATTGCAATCTTTCTTTTGATTTATATCGCTCGTGCGAGCCAGAAGTAGAGTGTCCTTGAGGTTGAGTAACTTCAATAACGTGTACTAGTACAGGCACGTGTTGGTCACGGGCATAAAGAGCAGCTCGTTGGTAAGCTTCAATTAGTTCAACGTAGTTCCAAGCCCGAGCCACAATGATTTCGAGTCCGTTAGAATCACCTTTTCGTTGAAAACCCGCCAGTGCTTCCGAAATACTTGATTTGGTAGTTTGGTATTTGATTGGCACCGAAATTCCGTAGCCATCGTCCCAAACCGAGAAAATGATAGGGATTTGTAGAACTCCGGCCGCATTGATTGCCTCGAAAAACATTCCTTGTGAGGTAGAAGCATCGCCGATTGTGGCAAAGCAAACCTCATTTCCGTTGTTTGAAAACTTTGTAAGGTGCTGTAAGTCAGGGTTTTCTCTGAATAGCTTTGAGGCGTAGGCCAAACCAACAGCACGAGGCATTTGACCAGCCGTTGATGATACATCACAAATGGTGTTATACATTTGGGTTTGGTCAAGCCATTCGCCTTTATCATCTACCAAACGGTTTCCGTAGTGGGCATTCATCGAACGTCCACCCGTAAATGGATCGTGTGCAACATCCGTATGGGCGTATAACTGAGCAAAAAATTGTTGCCAGGTAAGTCCTCCGACTGCTGCCAAGAACGTTTGGTCACGATAATAACCCGATCGGAAATCGCCTTTACGGAAAACTTTCGACATGGCAATTTGAGCCAGCTCTTTTCCATCGCCGAAGACCCCAAATTTTGCTCTACCTCTAAAAACATCCTGTCGACCAATATAACTTACTTCACGGCTTTCGCAAGCCATTCGATAATCATTAAGAACTTCTTCTTTAGTTAAAAGAACATCGGTTGAAGAGATTGATGCAAGTAGGTCTGTCATAAGATGAAATGTAGAGCGAATAATTCGCCACTGGCTAAAGACCAAATCTAAAGGTCATTTTTAATAATACAGAAATAGTTAGTATAACAACTAATTCCAACGTAAAGTTAGAAAAAAATATTTCATTTTTCAAAATAATGAGAAATGGCACGATTTTGTTAATGGATTGTTAAAAATTTGGGATATAAATTTATAATGGTGTTTATTTGTAGTAACAAAACATGCTTTACTAATAGAAAAGATTATTTTAAACTTAAAAATTAATTAAATCAATGAAAAAATTATTTCTAACTATTGCCGTAGTATTTGCTTTTGCAGCAGCATCAAACGCTCAAGGCGTATTAAAATTCAACAAAGAAGTACATGATTTCGGTAAAATCTCTGAAGGCCCATTGGCAACTTACAACTTCGAAGTTACAAATACAGGAACTGCTCCAGTAGTAATTTCAAATGCCCAAGCTTCTTGCGGATGTACAACTCCTGAGTACTCAAAAGATCCAATCATGCCAGGTGGTAAAAGTGTTATCAAAGTTGGATACAACACTTCTGGCCGTCCGGGTGCTTTCACAAAAACTATCACAGTATCAAGCAACGCTGAAAACTCGTCGGTTATCTTAACTATCAAAGGTGAAGTAACATCGGCACCTGCTCCAGCAGCAGCACCAGCGGCAGCACCAAACGCTAAGAAAAAATCATAATCTGAGTAAGATTAGTTTTTATATAAGAGCCTCTCGCAAAACTGCGGGAGGCTTTTTTGTTTTCAGAAGAAATAGGTCGAAAATATTGAATATAAATACCAAACTTTTATATTTGAGTATTCTATCATGTATCACATCAACAATTCCCTTGAACCTATGAATTTTCTTTGTATCTGTACTTATTTCAAAGGCGTCGAATTTCTGAAATCTTGTAAGGCCGAAGGCAATAATGTGTATTTGCTGACCAACCAAAAACTGCAAGATAAAGCATGGCCTCGTGAGTCAATCGACGAAATTTTTTATTTAGATAACGTAGAAAATACTTTCGATACTTACCAAAAAATATTGGTCGGATTAGCTTCTCTGATGCGTAGTAAAAAAATAGACCGAGTAGTGGCACTCGATGATTTTGATGTAGAGAAGGCCGCATTGGTGCGTGAGCATTTCCGTATTCCGGGGATGGGACAAACCACCGCTCGTTATTTCAGAGATAAACTTGCCATGCGTGTGCAAGCACAAGATGCGGGCATTGCTGTTCCGGCTTTCAGCACACTTTTTCATGATATTGATGTTACTGAATATCTTCAACGCACCTCGCCGCCGTGGGTAATCAAACCACGCTCTGAGGCATCAGCCGCTGGTATCAAAAAAGTACATAGTTTCCAAGAGGCGTGGGATACCGTGCATTCGTTGGGCGATGAACGCCATAATTTCTTGATTGAGCAATTTAAACCTGGTGATGTATATCATGTTGATTCGTTGACGCTCAATGGTAAAGTAATTTTTACGAGATGTAGCCAATATATGAATACACCTTTTGAAGTGGCTCATGGTGGTGGAATTTTTCGCTCAGTTACGGTTGAGCATGGCTCAGAAGATGATGCCGCACTCAAGAAAATGAATGAAGATGTAATGCGGGCGTTTGGTATGAAATCGAGTGCTTCGCATACTGAAATGATAAAATGCTATGAAGATGGTAAATTCTATTTCCTCGAAACTGCGTCACGCGTAGGAGGGGCCAATTTGGCCGAAATGGTTGAGTATTCGTCAGGTATAAATTTATGGAGAGAATGGGCTAAAATAGAAACCGCGGTAGCCATTGGAGGAGCTTACGAATTGCCACCAGTTGAGGATTATTATTCGGGAATTGTGATTTCGCTTTCATCGCACGAACATCCAGACTACGCACCTTTCAATGACCCCGAAATTGTTTGGAAAATGAGCGAGGAGTATCACATTGGGCTAATTGTACGCTCTAAAGACCGAGCAAGAGTAATTGAGCTCATGGAAAAATATGCCATGATGATTCGAGATTTGGGCTATCATGCTTCGGCTCCCGCTCCTGATAAACCTGTACATTAATTTGATTTACGAATTACGATTTTGGATTTACGAATAATGTTCTATCCTATAAATCGTAATCGTAATTCGTATCTCGTAAATCGTAAATCGAAATGACTCAACAAGAAATAATTAATTACGTAAATACTCATCCATCGGGCAAAGTCAAATTGGCGATTGCTGATATAGATGGAGTTTTACGTGGAAAATATATTAGTAAACAAAAATTTATGTCGCTACTTGATGGCGACTTAGGTTTTTGTGATGTAGTTTTTGGCTGGGATATGGCCGATGTTTGCTATGATAATGCCAGTTTTACGGGTTGGCATTCGGGCTATCCTGATGCAAAAGCAAAGCTTGATTTAAGTACATTTCGCAAAATTCCGTGGGAAAATGATATTCCATTTTTCTTAGCCGAATTTATCGAAGAAGCAGCCGAAGTTTGTCCAAGAAATGTACTGAAAAGAGTCATTGAAGATGCTGATAAACAAGGGTTTAAGTCTTTCTTTTCGCAAGAATTTGAATGGTTTAATTTTGAAGAAACGCCAGCCTCTATTCACGAGAAAGGCTTTCAGAATCTTACACCGCTTACGCCTGGAATGTTTGGTTATTCGTTGCTCCGTAGTAGTTTACGCAACGATTTTATGACCAATATTTTCGAGCAGTTAACCAAATTTGATATTCCGCTCGAAGGACTTCACACCGAAACTGGGCCGGGAGTTTATGAAGCTGCCATCACTTATTCAGATATTTTATCGGCTGCCGATAGAGCGATTTTATTCAAAACTTCGGTCAAAGAAATTGCCAATAAATTGGGTATTATGGCCACTTTCATGGCAAAAATCAATGAAAATCTACCAGGTTGTAGTGGTCATGTGCATCAAAGTCTGTGGGATGCTGAGGAGAAAAATAATCTTTTTTATGATGAAAATGCTCCTAATCATATCAGTTCATTGATGGAAAGTTATATGGCTGGGCAATTACATTGTTTGCCGCATATTTTGCCCATGGTTGCTCCAACAATCAATAGCTATAAACGTTTGGTAGAAGGTGCTTGGGCTCCGACAACGCTCACGTGGGCGGTCGATAACCGAACGGTGGCTTTGCGTGCTTTGCCTTTGGGCAAAAAATCTTGTCGCCTCGAAACTCGTGTTGTTGGTTCAGACACCAATCCTTATTTGGCTTTGGCGGCTTGTTTGGCGGCTGGCTTATACGGCATTCGTCATCAACTTAAACTTAATCAACCCGCTACGGTTGGCAATGGCTACCGCGACCTTAGCAATGGAATTTTACCAAGCAATTTATATGAAGCCACGCAAGCCATGAAAAGTTCTGATGTAGCGAAAGAACTTTTCGGCGAAACTTTCGTGCAGCATTTCACCCAAACCCGTGAATGGGAATGGCGACAACACGCCAAAGTTGTAACCGATTGGGAGTTGAAGCGTTATTTCGAGAT
>NZ_JBMLRC010000262.1:8997-21740 GCF_049241225.1 Emticicia sp. | reverse complement strand
AAGGCAAAACCTATGATATTTTTAAGCAATTCCCAAGCGAGTGCGTAAGGGTTTCTGTCCATTAATTCGGTGTAAGCAAAAACGGTTAAGTAAATAAAACCACCGTAAATAAACATATTCGGTGAACCAATTTTGGCGATATTGCCAAAGAAATAAAAGAGCATTCCGAAGGTAAACAAAAACTGAAACCATATCCAAACGAGCATATTTTTTGAGCTTTTTGGGGCATATTTCTCAAAATTATAAGGGTCTTCTATTTTTACATCAGGAAAACGAGCCTCAACATCGGCTGGTCGCCAGCCCGTAGGCATGAACCAAATTCTGAATTTATCTTTCAAACTATTCGTATGATAAGCATCTTTTATCAGAAACCACAAATGCTGGAAATTTATCTTTATCGGATTCCAAGTACTGGCGGGGCGAGTGATGCCATAAACTGGCGGAACATTGGGCAATTCTTCTTGAAAAGTACCAAAAAGTTTATCCCAAATAATAAAAATCTGTCCGTGGTTTTTATCCAAATACTCAGGATTGATAGCATGATGCACTCGGTGGTGCGAGGGCGTAACAATGATTTTTTCGAGAATCCCCATCTTGCCAATATACACCGTATGGTACCAAAATTGAGCGAAAAGATGCAAAGGTGCAACCACAGCAATGACTTTCGTATCAACGCCTAATAAGGCCGCTGGCAATAAGAAAATAGTAAATAAACTCACAAACGACGAAATACTTTGGCGTAAAGCACAAGCCAAATTAAACTCTTCGCTGCTATGGTGAATGGCGTGTTTATTCCAGAAAAAATTGATAGAATGTGCCATTCGATGCACCAAATAACCTGTTAAATCGAGCGATACAAAGGCAATGATATACACCCAAATCGTTGATTCTACTTTGTAGAGTGTCCAATGGCTCACCATCCAATCATAGGTTAGGATTGAAACACTCAGCCCCAAAACGTCTTTTACCGAATTCGTATAACCCGACGTCAAGCTCGAAATCATATCCATTGCCTTGAATGAATCTTTTTTGGCGTACCAACCGTAGGCTTTTTCGATAAGCACCAACAATAAAAATAGCGGACTGGCAATCGTAAGAATTTTACCGTAGGTTTCCATTTGCTGTCGCAATTAAAAATTAAGAATGTATAATTATGAATTAAGATTTTTCAAAAGAACTCGAAAAGTAATTCCTCTGACAAAAACTTAATTTAGTATGCTTGCATACTGAATATTGTACAAATTTAGGAAAAAGTATTTTTATATTTATAAATATCAAAAAAAATGGTAATGTTTTTATTCAAAGAGAAATTTTAGATGAAATTTTGATAAAAATTAATTAATTCACTGTATTGTTTTGTGTATAAACCTCGACTTACTGATAAATGAAAAACCCTTTTTTCTTGACTTTTATCCTATTATTTAATTTATCAACAGCTTTATCTCAAAGTATAAATTTGGGAAGTTGGAATATTGTGAATCTGAAATATAATATCAACAATAAATGGAGTTTGTTTGGAGAAGCTCAGCTACGTTCGTTGAAGTTTTATGATGATTTTCATTATTACGAATACAAAGGCGGATTCAACTATAAGTTTCATAAGAATGGGACTTTTACTCTGGGAATGGGTAGTTATCAGACTTATCGAGAAGGAGGAGATTTTGTTTTACCCAAAAACAACGATGAGTTTAGAATCTGGCCACAAATAGTTCTTTCTGAATCTTTAGGCAAATTGAAAATAGAACAAAGGTACCGTACCGAAATGAGATTTACGAGTAATGGCTATCGGAATCGTTTTAGATACCGATTAGGGGTTTCGCTTCCTTTTGGCACAGAAAAAGATAAGTACAAACCGTATCTGATTTCATTAAACAATGAATTATTTTTTACAAATAATGAACCCTACTTTGAGAGGAATCGAGCATCGGTTTCATTCAGCTATAAACCTTCAAAACCCGTGACTTTGTTGGTTGGATATTTATACCAATTCGACTATAAAATTAATGATGAAACAGGTCGAGATTTTCTACAAATTGGCTTATTTCTGGAGGTAGGAAAATAGTGTAAGCTTTGAAACTTTCTATCTTATAGATACTACAAAAAATCTTGCTGAATTTATCAGCAAGATTTTTTTATCAATTCTTTTATCAATTCTTTAGAAATTCAATTGAGCTTGCAAACGTAGCAAGCGTCCTTTCTGTAGATTATCAATAGTTCTTAAATCTTCAAATCTTCTTTCTGAAAAAGTGTACATCGTCACCAATTCGAAATTTTTGTTTGGTTGCCATTCTACCCCAACTTCCAACTCTTTCACGTGGTAGCTACGGGCATCTAATTCGTGTTTTTTTCCGCCTTCATAATAATGTCCACGCACGAATGGAATAAAAATTTGTTTTTGTTTCACCATATAACTGGCCGTAATATAACCGCCCTTGAGTGGTTTATTTTCTACCGTTTTGGTTTCTTTATTAAATTCTGGGCCAGTTCCGATATTATATTCTGCTTGAATTCCGAAAGGCTTTGGATACAAAACAAATGTAGCAGCCGCACGTTGGTCGAGGTATGAAAAATTAGTACTTCCTTTTATACCCGTGCTACGTAAGTCAGTCGGTAAAACGTATTTTCCTGTATATGCCTGAATTCCTGGCTCAATGATTTGACCGTTTTTCAACTGAAATGGGTAGGTCACACGTGCCACGATGTGCGGCTCGTTGTTAAGTTCGGGGCGGTTAGCGGTTTGACCATTATACGCACCAAAAGCAAAAACACCGTAATCGCCCGAACCTTTGAAACCATCAGCTACGAGTGAAGCAAAAAGTGTACGGACATTGGCAGGTGCATACATGAAAAACACACCCATATCTCGCTCGTTGGAAACGGCACTATTGAGAGCATCGTTTCGATCAAGTGGTATTCGGTTTTGGCTTGATTGCATATTTTCAAAACCGTATGGAATTTTGCTTTGACCAATTCGGAGGCGATATTCTTTCTTTTTATCAAGAGCAACATCAACGTACATATCTCTGATTTGTCCGAAATGAAGACCTGTGCTTGAAGCATTAGATGCAAAATCGGGCTGAACGTAGAAATAAACTCTTTCGCCTACATTTCCACTAAAAATGATACGCATTCGGCGTACAAAAAAACCTCCGCCATCGCCCATCGACCTATCACACTGCTCACATTTGAGTTGAGAATTAGTTTCGAGCAAACGGTTATAGCGTACTTGCATGTACCCACGGATTGAGAATGATTCGTACCAATTCTTTTTCACTTCTTTTTTAGTAGAGTCTTTGGTAGAAAGCGGAAAAATGGTAGCATTGGACACGATTGGGCATAAAGCTATCGCTAGGCCAATTAAGGTCTTACGGAGTTTCATCTTGATTCTTTTATATTGGTGTTATTAAAAAATAATAGAGTTATAATTGGCAGCGAGTGTGGAAGTACTGCAAAAGAATTGTGATTAGCTACCTAGTTAGATAATCACTACTGATTTTTGAAAAAGCCAGTTAAAGCGTAAATTTATAGAGGAGATGAAGTCGAGACTTCTCAAGTATGTTCGGAATAGATAACATACCTGAGAAGTTTAAAGCTGTAATTTATCAGATGATCATAATAACCAACGGAAAAACACAAATAAAGATGCTGAAAGAAGAATTGCTACCGGTAATGTTAGCAACCAAGCTAAAAGAATACTCTTGATTGTACCTGCTTGAAGGTTTTTGATACCTTTCGATGCCACCATCGTACCTGCAATACCCGAAGACAATGCGTGGGTTGTACTTACTGGAAGCTTAAACCAAGAAGCTAAACCGATTGTAGTTGCAGCAACGAGTTCGGCCGAAGCACCTTGTGCATAAGTAAGGTGAGATTTACCGATTTTTTCACCAACCGTAACCACGATACGTTTCCAACCAATCATTGTACCAAGACCCAGTGATAACGAAATCATTAAGATAACCCACATTGGAGCATGATCGGTGAAACGACGGATACCTTTTTCTTCTTTAGTTGCCAGATTTTTTAGTATTAATTTACTGTTTTCGCTCAACACGATTTCCTCATCCTCAATCAATTTCTTAGTAGTTCCGCTCACTGTCAAGAGAGCTTTACGGATATCCAAAGCATTGGCTTTTTCAACTTTACCACTATCGGCAATGCTATTCAAGAATGCAATACTACTATTTATTTTTGCGATTTTTTCTTTTTCGGCTGTTGAAGCGTGAGTTGTATCAATGAGAGCGATTTGACTCGAAATTGTTGCTAACTCTGGCTTTAATGTCTTGAAATCAATGGTTTTATTGATCGCGAAATAAGTTGGTAAAACCCCAATCAGAATCAACATCACTAAGCCAATACCTTTCTGACCATCGTTACGGCCGTGGAAGAAACTTACGAGTGTACAAGTTGTAATCAAGATGGCACGAATCCAAAATGGAGGAACTTCATCCTTGTTTGGTTCTTCAAAAACTTGTTTTCTGATTTGTTTATTCAATAATCTACGAAGAGCAAACATCAGAAAAACGGCCATTGCAAAACCAACCATCGGCGATAACAATAATGCTGAGAAAATTTCTTTCGCTTTATCCCAGTTTACGGCCGCAATACCCATTTTATTATCGGGTAATAGTGCATAGCCTAAACCAACACCTAAAATTGCACCAATTAAAGTATGTGAGCTTGACGCTGGAATACCAAAATACCAAGTACCGAAGTTCCAGATGATTGCACTAAACAAAAGGGCAAGCACCATGGCTATACTATGATAAACATTTTGGTCGATTAGTAGTTCTACTGGAAGCAGGTTTACGATACTCATTCCAACTCCGACTCCGCCCGTCACAACTCCAACAAAGTTGATAATACCCGACCAAACAACGGCCTGAGTTGGTTTGAGAGAGTTGGTATAGATTACGGTTGCAACAGCGTTTGCGGTATCGTGAAATCCGTTGATAAATTCAAATGCACAAGCAGCCAAAAGGCAGAATGACAATAAGAGGAAAATGTCGGTTTCTAAGCCAAACATGATTTTTGGGGTTTAGTTAATTTTAAATTGATTATATTGGTGTTTATAATTTTAGTACAAAATTGAGTATTTTTGATTATTCCAAGAAAATTCTAATGTTATGAAATTGTTAAGACTTACGTAACATTGAAATAAACTATACATTTTCAAGTAAAATTTATATTAAATAATGACAAAACAAACAACTATTTCATTAATTGCTGCTATGAGCCAAAATCGTGCGATTGGATTGAACAATGCCCTACCGTGGGAACCTATTGCTGCCGATTGGGATAATCTTAAAAAAGTAACAAAAGGCAAAAAAATGATAATGGGGCGTAAAAGCTACGATAATCCACACCGAATTTGGTCGGAAGTAGGTAATTACGTGATTACTCGCCAAGCCGATTATATAGCAGATGAGGGATTTGAAGTAGTAAGCAGTTTGGAAGAAGCCTTTGAAAAGTGCAAATCTGACGATGAGGTATTTGTGTTGGGTGGCGAAGAAATATTCAGACTTTCGCTTCCGTATGCCGAAAAAATTTACCTCACGCTTGTGCATGAAACCGTTGAGGGAGATGCCTTTTTCCCTGAGTTTGATGAAAACGAATTTACGATAATCGAACGTAAGGAGTTTTCAGCCGGACAAAATACTCCCTACGATATTTCGATTTTGACTTATGAGCGAAAGTAATATAAGTGCTGACGCACAATTAAAAATGGATAATTGAGAATGAATAATGCTGTTTATCAGCAAGCCCCTTTTTTTATATTCTATTATTTTGGTCTTTACACCTGATTACTTTCCTTTATAATAGAGCATTTTTTTGCCCGTATTTACATCAGTTAGCAGCAATGCTCCTTTTTCTATATAATATTTTGAATTAGCGATATCGGTGATTTTTCCATTGATATTTACTCGCCAGTAAAGAATATTTCCCTTCGTAAACCACCTGGCTCCTGCTGCTTTTACTTGAGCAATATCCGAATTTCCTCCACCCGATGAATTACCCGAACTATTTGGCCCGCTCACATACGAACTTGAGCCACCGTCGTCAATCGTGCCATCAGCATTCAAAATAATAGACATGCTACTGCCGCCGTAAAATCCACCATTTGATGAATAATTTTCTTGGTGTGTCCATTTTCCAACTAAATTTGGGTCACGTGGCAAGCCGTCGGCTTTGACGGAGGTGTTGGTAGTGGGCGACGAAACAGGCATTCCTGCTTTTACAAAACTACCCTCTAAAATTACTTGATTATTGTAGCTGATTTTCTGCTGAATGGCACTATTTTGTAACAGCATCGAGAATGTAAATACTGTTCCATCGTTATAAGTGAGAGTGCCTGTGGCAGTGCTGCCAGTGGAAACTCCTTTGATTTGATAAGCGTTTGTTTCTCCACCCAAAAACACCAGCATTTGCCCCGTTATTTGATTGGTATTGGCTATTTTTAAAGATAATTCAGCTTTCAAACTACCATTACTTCCTTTTACCTGACCTTGCCAGTTTCCGAGGAATGATTGAGCAAAAATTGGGGTTTCCATCAAAATTAAAAGTGTATATACTAAAAAGGGGTTCTTCATGGCAAAATGTGTATTTGTAGGATTAAAATTCAAATAACGTATTTTTTAGCAAAAGATGGGTCTCAAAATCGGAATTTATTGTTTTTTCGTTACAAAAATTGCTATAAGTAATAAGATTTATATAATCGACAATTCTATAAATAGCTAAGAGGCTGTTTATAAGCCCATTAACTTTCTGTGGACTTGTCGATTATTGACCGTGGACTACTTAAATATAATTCTATACACAATTGTATGATACCTGCGGCATCAAAAAGAAATTGAATTATTCAATACTACCAATATTAAATCCCTACGGAATAAAATAAAATCTTGCTTTATCATCTGCAAAGATTTCATTACTTATGGTTTTTCTATATTTTTAGGTCAAATTGATTGAACCCTGCATGAAACCCAATAAATTACTCTTTTTTAGCAGCCTGCTGTTGCTATTTTCCTGCAATCAGAATAAATATGACCTCATCATAAAGAATGGTCTTATCTTCGATGGCAACGGAACTACTCCTTTTTTGGCCGATATTGCCATTAAAAATGATACTATTGCTTTTATAGGCAACCTAAGTTATTATGCCAACGCCGACGAAGTAATTGATGCTAAAGGAATGGCGGTTGCTCCTGGCTTTGTCAATATGCTGAGTTGGAGTACGGAAAGTTTGATTGAAGATGGGCGTTCGATGGGCGAAATCATGCAAGGAGTTACGCTTGAAGTAATGGGTGAAGGTGATTCGATGGGGCCAATCAGCGAGGCAATGAAGGTCGATGCAAAGAAATCGCAAGGAAATATTAAGTACGATATTCCGTGGAATACATTGGGCGAATATCTTGTCTACTTAGAAAAACGTGGAGTTTCGACCAATGTGGCTTCGTTTGTTGGAGCATCGACCGTTAGAGCAATGGAACTTGGCTACGCCAACCGTCCGCCCAAACCTGATGAACTCGAACGCATGAAAAAACACGTAAGACTAGCCATGGAAGAAGGTGCAATGGGCGTGGCTTCGGCCTTGATTTATACACCTGGCACTTACTCTAATACCCACGAACTCATCGAATTATCGAAAGTAGCTTCCGAATATGGCGGTACGTATATTTCGCACCTTAGAAGCGAAGGAAACAAACTCGAAGAAGCTACTGATGAATTGATTAAGATTGCTAAAGAAGCTAATATCCACGCAGAAATCTATCATTTAAAAGCAGCAGGTAAAGACAATTGGTATAAAATAGATAAGGTAATAGCCAAAATAGATAGTGCCAGAAAAGCAGGAATTAATATAACCGCCGATATGTACAACTACATTGCGGGAGCAACCGGACTTGATGCCGCCATGCCACCGTGGGTACAAGAAGGAGGTTTCGATCAATGGAGCCGACGACTACAATCTGGCACAATCAGAGATCAGGTTGGGCGTGAAATGAGTTCGCCACAAAGTGATTGGGAAAATTTGTGCTTGGCAGCAGGAGCCGACAAAACGCTTCTCATTGGTTTTAAACAAGACTCTCTCAGAAAATATATTGGTAAAACTTTGGCCGAGTTAGCAGCCATCAAGAAAAAAACTTGGTACGAAACCGCCATGGATTTAGTAGTTTCGGATGGCTCACGGGTTGATGTAGTGTATTTTTTAATGAGCGAAGAGAATGTAAAAAAACAAATTCAACTACCTTACATGAGTTTCTGCTCCGATGCTGCTTCGATGAATCCTGCGGGAGTATTCTTGAAATCAAATAGTCATCCGAGGGCTTATGGCAATTTTGCTCGACTTTTGGGGAAATATGTGCGTGAAGAAAAAGTAATTACACTTCAAGAAGCCATCCGAAAACTGACTTCACTACCTTGTGATAACCTCAAGATTCAGAAAAGAGGGCGTTTGGCAGTTGGTAATTTTGCTGATATCGTAGTTTTCGATCCAAACAAAATTCAAGACAAGGCAACCTTCGAGAAGCCCCATCAGCTTTCGGAAGGCATGATTCATGTGTTTGTAAATGGAGAACAAGTGGTGAAAAATGGTCAACATACGGGCGTAAAATCGGGGAGATTTGTGAAAGGGCCAGGTTGGAAAAGTGAGTAAGAAAGTCCACGGTCAATAGTCTGTAGTCCACAAATTAAGTCAGCAAAAAATAATCAAAGTTACTATGGCATATTTTTTTAGTCTAAATATTCAAAAACTACATTAACCCCCAACAACATGAGATTTATATTAGAAATTCTATTAAATGCAGGCGTATTGCTCGGAATTGCCTATTTGTGGCCAAAAGTACACGTAAAGAGCTATGGATTTGCGATTGTAGTTGCCTTGATTCTCGGAATTCTGAATGCTACCATTGGCTTCCTGATTAGAGTACCGCTCAATTTTATCACTTTAGGTATGCTTACTTTTATTATTCGGATGCTGGTAACGGCCTTTTTATTAAAAATCATCGATTCGTTTACTGATGATCTTACAATTGACGGCTATTTACCGGCAGTGGTGATTGCCGTGGCAATGGCAGCAGCAAGTAGTATCTTGTAAAAACTTAAAATTTCCATAATATCAAAAAAAAGAACGCTGATTTAACGTATTTTATCTGCAAAAATCAGCGTTTCTGAAAGAATCAGCGTACTCAGCGTTCCGATTTTGTATAAAAATGTACTATATGAAATTGCATAAAAAGCTGTATATACAATTTTGTACATCACAAAAAAATGGTAAGCTTGCAAGCAGGCTCACCATTTTTTTATCTATAGCTCTGATTATTTACCAAATAATTTACTCCAGAAACCTTTTGCTTTTTCAGTAACTTCAGCCACTGTTTCACTAGCTTCTGCGGCAATTTCTTGAGCTTTTACTTTAGCGGCTTCTACTGCTTCAGCCGCATCTTCTTTCAAATCTTCAATTTTTTCAGCTGCTTGTGCTTTTACTTCGCTGATTTTTTCATCGCTTACATATTCGGAAGCTTTTGCTTTTAGGCCTTCTATCGTAGCAGATGCTTCTGCCGCAATTTCTTGAGCTTTTGCTTTGGCAGCCTCTACTGCTTCAGATGCATCTTCTTTCAAATCAGCAATTTTTTCAGCTGCTTGTGCTTTTACCTCATTGATTTTTTCGTCACTAACTAACTCCGATGCCTTTGCTTTTAGATCGCCGATAACTTCGGTTGCTTCTGCTTTCAAATCTGTTAATTTTTCTGTTGCTGCAGCTTTTGCTTCTCCAGCTAATTCTGCTGCTTTATCCGTAACGCTTTTTTCGTTCTCTGCCATGATAATTTTATGATTAAAGGTAAGATTTTTGATATTGGCGTAAAATTACAATTTTTGTTTTTACAAATAAAAACTAAACTATTGATATTTAAGCAATTGTAATGTTTTTTTATTGTTAATCTTCGCAAGATACTCAAAATTTTAAATTTTGAGCATTATACAACTTTTATCTTTATTTTTTCGTAATAATATAAATGATAATTTGCCAACCATGATAAAAAAGATACATGTAATTTTAATATTTTTAATTATTTTAAATCACACAGCTTTTAGTCAACGAACCTTTACTATCAGCGGGTATGTACGTGAAAAAGGCAGTCAAGAGCAACTCATAGGTGTAAACGTTTACGTACCCAATAGTTCCTTCGGCACAAGTAGCAATAATTATGGTTTTTATTCTATTACACTTCCAGCCAGCAATTCCGCTACTTTAGTTTTTTCGTTTGTGGGCTACGAACGCATCGAAAAAACACTTGTTATAAATAAGAATATCGAAATGAACATAGAGTTGGCATCGGCCAATCAGCTCAACGAAGTGGTGGTATCATCGAAACGCCAAGCAGAACGAGTAAGCGAATCGGTTGAAATGAGTAAAATTGATGTACCGATCAATCAAATCAAGAAAATCCCTGCTTTTATGGGCGAAAAAGATGTTTTGAAGGTGCTTCAACTCATGCCAGGTGTACAGAAAGGCTCGGAAGGACAATCGGGAATCTACGTGCGTGGTGGCGGACCCGACCAAAACCTGATAATTTTAGACGATGCCGTAGTCTATAACGCCAGCCACCTTTTTGGATTTTTCTCAGTTTTCAATGGCGATGCTCTCAAAAGCGTTGAACTCACCAAAGGAGGTTTTCCTGCTCGTTTCGGCGGCCGACTTTCGTCGGTCATTGAAATGAATATGAAAGAAGGAAACAAAGAAAAACTGCATGGTGAGGGTGGAATCGGACTTATTTCTTCAAGATTAACCCTCGAAGGGCCGATTAAGACAAAAAAACAGAAAGCAACCAAATCTTCGTTTATTGTTTCGGCTCGCCGTACTTATCTTGATGTTGTGGCGGCTCCACTCGTAAAAGCTTCTCAAAGAGATGCCATCGAAAAAACTACGGGCGGTTATTATTTTTATGATTTGAACGCCAAAATGAATTATGATTTTGGTCGGAAAGATAAATTGTATCTGAGTGGGTATTTTGGTCAGGATAAGTTTAGCACCAATACAACTAGTCCAGATAATGTTTCGTCTAACGGATTAAACTGGGGCAACGAAACCGCCACTTTGCGTTGGAATCACCTTTTTTCACAAAAGCTTTTTGGCAATTTATCACTCATTTACAGCCGCTATCGATTCAATATTAGTTCAGTGATTAATTCTCTCGACCTAAATACCAATACAACTTCTACATATAATTTAGATTATCAATCGGGCATAAGAGACTACGGAATTAAATACGATTTGGATTATTTCCCAGCTCCAAAACACGCCATGAAATTTGGTATTCAGTCAACTTTTCATCGGTTTACACCAAGTGCGGTGGTACTACAAGACTCTGATATTAGCCGTTTTGAAAACCGAATTGATAATATTGACGTCGTAGAGTCAGGGATTTATGCCGAAGATGTTTGGCAAGCAAGCAGCCGCCTGAAAATGAACGCTGGCCTCCGACTCAGCAATTATCAAGTTTCGGGAGCGAGTTATGTACGCCCAGAACCACGTTTGGCAGTGGCTTACAAACTGAAAAACGATTTGGCGTTTAAGGCCTCTTACGCACTCATGAATCAATATGTGCATTTGCTTACTAATACGGGCATTGGTTTACCAACTGACCTTTGGGTGCCAACTACCGACAGGGTTGCACCGCAACAATCGCAACAAGTCGCGGCAGGTTTTGCTAAGGATTTTGACAAAAAAGGCTTAACGCTGACCATCGAAGGCTATTATAAAAAAATGAATAATCTTATTAATTATAAAGAAGGGGCGAGTTTTCTGCTGGTCAACGACCCCACGAGCAATACCCGTGTGCGTTGGGAAGATAACGTAACGATTGGCCAAGGCTGGTCGTACGGAGCGGAGTTTTTATTACAGAAAAAAGTTGGAAAGTTTTCGGGTTGGGCGGGCTACACACTTTCATGGACCAAATGGCAATTTGACGAATTGAATTTTGGCAAAGAGTTTTTTCCTCGCTATGACCGCCGAAATGATATTTCGTTGGTCGGTATTTATGATATAAAACCCAACATTACGGTTTCGGCAGTTTGGGTTTTCGGTACTGGAAATGCTCTGACTGTGCCGCTATCGAGATATAATGGTTATAGCAATTTTAATACTCGTTTTGGAAGAAATATTTTTAATGAAAATTCGTCAACGCCAGTAAGTCCGCTTTTTGCGGGGCGAGCCGTGCAGGAGTATGGCGAGAAAAATACTTTCCGTGCCGAGCCGTATCATCGACTCGATTTGGGCGTTCAATTCAGCAAAAAGAAACGCCGACACGAACGCACGTGGGAAATAAGTATCTACAATGCTTACAACAGAAAAAATCCGTTTTTCTATCAACTCAACACCAAAACCGATGCTAATAATCAGACTATCAATATCTTACAGCGATATTCTATTTTCCCGATTATTCCATCGTTTAGTTATAATTTTAAGTTTTAGCCACCCCCAGCCCCTAAAGGGGGGGGGTAAAAAATGTTTTGAAGATGAAAAAAATATTTTTATATAGTTTCCTTATAATCAGTCCGTTATTTCTGCTTTCGTGTGAAAGTTTGATTAAAGAAATTGACCCTTCGATTCTACCCGAAACTGACTCTAAGTTGGTAGTGGCGTGTTTTATTTCTCCGCAAGATACGGTTTTAGCGGCCAAAGTTACCGAGACAAAATTACTCATCGGAACCACGGGTGATATCAGAGAAGATATTACAAATGC
>NZ_JBMLRC010000262.1:0-8897 GCF_049241225.1 Emticicia sp. | reverse complement strand
ATAGTCAGAAATATGAGAATTTAAAACCAAGTCGTTTGAACTAAGGTATTTTGAAATCCAAACCACGTTTTAGCATCTCCCCAAAGAGCTAAAATTCTCATAAAAACGTACTTTCCTAAAATTAAAAACGTGCTTTCCTAATAATTAAAAATGAAATTTCCTGAATAGTATGATTTTGTATTTTAACATTTATTCGGGACTAAAAAGAGTAGAATCTACCCCAGAGGAGTTTGATATTGACGCTCGCCCCGATGGGGCTTATGAAGCTGAGAGGTCACATTCTCTACCGATTTACAACTCCTATGGGGTATTTTTACTTTTAAATTGCTGATTATGAGAATTTTATAAAATTCTAGTAATTCCGAACTCACGTTATTAAAAAAAAATAGCAATGGAAACCTTAGCAAAAAAACAAATTGTTTATGATTACGTAGCGAATTGTTTGTCGGTCAACGACAAGGCGGATCTCGAAGCGGAAATGCAGATAAACTCAGAATTAAGGCAGGAAGTAGCAAGAATGATTCTGAAAAGACTACAAGATGAACAACGAGTAAGAAAGCATAGCGAGAAGGTAGAAACAGATCGAATTGAAGTACAAAAGGCAGCATTGAAAAAGGAGAATAATATCTCTATCAAAGATGCAATCAAACAGAAATGGGGGAAATTATTAGAAAATATTTTGAGTAATTGAAAGTAGCTTTTGTCAGGAAACAACGCATTTAATGTACAACATCGTAACCACTAAAAGTAAATACCCCGCTGGGCTTGATTCCAACGGGGTTATTTTTTTATCAAAACTGCTTCAAATAACTAATTTTCGCAATCACATGATTTTCTTTTTCATAACGAATATCGCTCGGCTCACTTACATTATTAAATCCTCGACGATTTAAAACCACATAAATATACGACAGCGGTTGGTATTCCCACGATAAACGAATGTTATAATTTTTAGAATTATTCTCCGAATTTTGCTGATAAAAACCTATCAACTGTACTCTTGGGTTTAAAGCAAAACGCCCTTCGATTGAATACAAATCAACTTTTTTGCCATCAATTGCATCACCTACTTCTTTGAAACCATTCCGATTATAACGCCCCGAGACCGAAATATGCGGAATTGGTGCAAATTGCAGCCTAATATCAGTAGAATTTAGTTTTCCATCAAAATACGTTCCCCAACTGTGGTCAACTACAACATTAATAATTTTTGAAGGGTCGGAACTCGCAAAAATTTGATGACGAACATAGTTAAAATCGCCCACGTTGATTGTTACGCCTAATGGCTGAAATGGCTCAGTCAAACGCTGAAAAGTTGGATTAATCAAATACCCGAAAAATCCGCCATTCTGAAAATTAAACCAAATAGGGTTGATATTAATTTGGCGTTCTATCAACTGCCCCGTTGAAGCTTGGTGATAAAACTCGGTCATGATTCCTGGCTCAAATGCTCGAATGTACTTTTTCGGCAACCATTTTCCACGATTATAAATAAAAATACCTGGGGTTGTACCAATAACATCTGTACGCGAAACAAAACCCATTTCGGGATTATAATCTTTTGTAACGACCGACTGAGTCCACCAAACTTTAAACTGATTATTTGTAAAATAATATTGAGCAAAACCCGAAAAACCCTGCTGACCAGTATTAGTCGTTTTTGAGTAAGTAGCCATTGCATTGACCGAATGCGACTGATTCAAACGAAAAAATCCGTCAACCGTACCAACAATATTTGAGCCTTCTGGTCGATTTTTGACAGTAACAAGTCCACCAACACGGCTTTGTTCACCAAAGTTTTCAGAAAAACGTCCTACAAAAAAGTTGGTTGCTGGCGTCTCTCCTACCCCACGCTGACGCATCGCAATTACCCCAAAATTTCGCTTCAATGAACGATACACAAAACGCCCACCTGCATCAATCGGAATTGGATTCCCGAAATCATCTAAGCCAATTCTTCTACTAAAAAAAGGTTGCACACGCATCGTTCCACCCGAAAAATCATCATTTGGGCCAACTCCTACACCAAAAAGCGAGGCGTTTTCAAGAAAAAACTGACGTCTTTCAGGAAAAAACACCGAAAAACGGGTAACATTATTCACTTGTCGGTCGGCATCGGCTTGGGCAAAATCAGTATTGGTCGTAAGGTCTAAAACGGCATTTGAGTTGATTGCCCATTTTAATTCTCCGCCCAATTTAAAATTGGTTTCGGTCGGTTTCGGTATTTTTTGACCACTATATTGGTCGTACGAAGTCAAGAAATAAGGTTGAATTCGGATATTAGGCGATGGCGGTGGTGGCTGAAGATTTTTCAGTTCTCCCGCATAAGTCATGCGTAAATTAGAAAATGTGCGAGGATACGGCGAAAAAGCAGTTTGTTCGTTGCTCATTCGGCGGCTACGAAAAACATTAAATCCCCACGTATGTAGGCTATCAGAAGTTTTCGGATAACGCAAAGTTTGCCACGGAATTGCCATTTCTGCCACCCAGCCCGAATCAGTACGAGTGGTACGTACTCGCCAAAGGCCATCCCAATCAACATCATAGTAAAGGTCATCAAACGAAAGCAAATCTCGCTGCACACCATACGGGTTTGTTACTAAAACCATCGCATTGCGTCTATCATTAAAACCATCGAACGATAAAGCCACCATATCATGCTGACGAAAGCTAAAATCACGCTTAAAATCAGTAGCACGAATGGCTTTTTTACCCAGAGAATCTTTAGCAAAAATGCCAAAATACAAATATTGTTTATTGTAAAGTACCTTTACTTCGGTGTCGTGCGTAGGTTTATTGCCTTGAAAAGGTTCGATTTGGGTAAAGCCTGATGTTGGTTTTACTTTTCGCCATTCGGCATCATTCATCACTCCATCAATGCGTAGTGAAGAATTAATTTGGGTTGCTTCGATTTTCTTTTTGACAGAATCTGGTTCAAAAATATTGGCATCTTGAGCAAAGGCTACAGAGGTGGTGGCTACTAAAAAAAAGAGGAGTAGTTTTTTTATCATTTGTAATAAGCTTTTTCAATACAAAACTAAGTAAAAAATTTAATCTGAATTTTATTGTTGTGTCAAATGTTTCTTTCACAAGCAATTTTATAATTTTGCAGTCCGTTTGAAGATTTAAAATCTAAATTATCGCTCGGGCGACACTATCGTAAATCAAAAATCGTAAATCAAAACAGATGTTAATCAATATTTTCAAATCAAAAATCCATCGAGTGAAAGTCACTCAAGCCGAACTCAACTACGTAGGAAGCATCACCATCGACGAAGATTTGCTTGATGCCGCAGGAATCATGGAAAATGAGCGAGTACAAGTCGTAAATAATAATAATGGTGAACGCTTAGAAACATACGCCATCAAAGGTAAGCGTGGCTCAGGTATTATTTGCCTGAACGGAGCCGCCGCTCGCAAAGCCGAAGTGGGCGACATCGTGATTATTATTTCTTATGCTTGGATGACCCAAGAAGAAGCAAAAACTCACAAACCAATGATTGTTTTTCCTGACGAAAATAACTTGGTAGTAAAATGATTGTAGCACAATTCTCCAAAATTGTGTAGCTAAATATATTGTAATAATGCTCAGTCAAGGCGACAGCTTACAAAGCTGGCCTACATTAATAAATGAAAAAAACACTCCAGTACCTTATCTCACTGACAGTTGCCGCTGTTTTGGTTTGGTTTACGTTCAAAGACATCGACCTAAACACCCTCTGGGAAAAAATAAAACAAGCCGATTATCGCTGGGTAGCACTTTCGGCCGTGATGGCTTTGGTGGCTCATTGGAGTAGAGCTTATCGTTGGGTTTTGATGCTTGAGCCGATGGGCTATAAACCTTCGGTTTTTCGCACAACATTGGCGGTTTTGGTTGGTTATGGGGCAAATTTAATCTTTCCAAGAGCGGGGGAGGTAGCTCGTTGTGGAACTTTAAACAAATTAGAAGATATTCCTTTTGAAAAATCGTTCGGAGCCGTAATAGCCGAGCGTTTGATTGATGTTTTGGTGCTTCTATTATTGATTTTCTTGAATTTTATTCTCGAATTCGACCGTCTGAAAGACGTTTTCTTCAATTTTTTTGGCGAAAAATTCAAAAATCCGCTCCTACTCGGAAGCTATGCTTTAGTGGGAATCGGCTTACTTGTGGCGGCTTATTTTCTATTCAAGAAAAATCAAGAAAAAATCGCACAAAATACTATTTATCAGAAAGTTGCTAAAATAATCGGAGGTTTTGCCAGTGGTTTTATGAGTGTCAGAAACCTTAAAAATCCTTCGGCATTTATATTTCATACGATTTTGATTTGGACAATGTACTTCGTAATGACTTACGTTCTTTGCTTTGCATTGCCCGAAACCGCTAATCTTTCGCCATTGGCGGCACTTTCTATTTTCGTGATGGGCTCCATCGGAATGGCAGCACCCACGCAAGGTGGCATTGGCAGCTATCACTTTTTAGTAGGAAGTATTGTGGTGCTTTACGGACTTTCACAACAAGATGGTATTACCCTCGCTACATTCCTTCATGCCATGCAGGGAATGGTATTTGTAGCTGTTTTTGGTATTATTGCTTTTTTACTGACTTTGGTTTTACCGAAGAGGGAAATTAAATCATAAATCAATTCCGTAGAGACATTTCATACAACGTCTCTACTAACAAGCTAAAAATCAAAAATTTTTAGAATATTTCAAAAAAAAATGACCGAATCAAAAATATTAAGTCTAATAGAAGCCAAACAGCAAATCGAACAATGGCAATCTGAAGGTAAAAAAATCGTTTTTACTAACGGATGCTTCGATATTGTGCATCTCGGACACATTGATTACCTCGAAAAGGCTCGAAACTTGGGTGATAAACTCGTACTTGGTTTAAACACTGATGCTTCGGTGAGACGTTTGAAAGGAGAAAGTCGTCCTGTGATTAATGAATACGCACGTTCACGCATGATGGCAGCGATGAGTTTTATAGATGCTGTCATTTTGTTCGACGAACCAACGCCAAAAGAGCTAATCGAGACACTTTGTCCGAATATTTTGGTCAAAGGAGATGATTATACGGTCGAAAATATCGTTGGTTCAGATTTTGTGATAGCCAATGGAGGCGAGGTAAAAACCATTTCATTGGTAAAAGGTTATTCAACCAGCTCAATTATTCAGAAAATAAAGTTAATTTCGAATGATTGAATGATAGCATGAGCGAATGATGCTCTAAGATTATTTACTCTATCATTCAATCATTCACACATCCAAAATTAGTAATAATATGATAATGATTATTGGTATCGTCTTTATGGTACTGGGCATGATAGTATCAGGACGTTTGAAAAGTAAATTTGCACAGTATTCGCAAATACGTTTGAGAAACGGCATGACAGGAGCGGAAGTAGCTCAACGAATGCTACACGACAGTGGTATTTATGATGTAAGAATCACACAGGTTGAGGGCCAGTTAACTGACCATTACAATCCACTCGACAAAACCGTAAACCTCAGCTACGATGTTTACACGGGTTCGAGTGCAGCTTCGGCTGCGGTAGCGGCTCACGAGTGTGGACACGCCGTACAACACGCCATGGCTTATGCTCCGCTCAAGATGCGTTCGGCCTTAGTGCCTGCCGTAAATGTGGCTACTAACGTGATGAACTTTGCCAATATGTTTTTGATGTTTGGCGGTATATACATGATTTCTCAAGGAAGCTCGTTTGGTAATATTTTATTGATGGTTTTAATCGTAGCGAATGCTGCGTTGGCTCTATTCTCGCTCATTACATTACCCGTAGAATATGATGCAAGTAACCGTGCCTTGAAATGGATGGAGAGTCGTGCAATCGTAACCACAGGCGAACACGATATGGCCAAAGATGCTCTTAAATGGGCGGCTTTGACTTACGTAGTTGCGGCAGCAGGTGCGGTGGCCAACTTGCTTTACTATTTAAGTATTTTCTTGGGTAGAAGAGACGACTAAGCCTTTCTGACAATTCGAAAGAGTTGTATTACAAAACCACGAATTTAACACACCTTTTGTTGAATTCGTGGTTTTTTGTTGTAAATTCGTACTTATAAATTTCTAAAGAATTCAAAAATAATATAGAAATAATGACCGCTCCAATTTCCAAAATTCAGCGTTTGAGAGGCTTGAACTTAGCAAAAAAGCTAATCGAAAGTCAAAGAGAAAGTCATGAGGAGAGTCTTAATGCCATGAAAGACCCTAATTCAGATTTAAGTAAGGCTATCGAAAAACTCAAACGCAACAATGCAAAATCTGTCGAGCTATGACTTCATTTTTGTTGGAGGCACAGAAAACTCCTATGTTTTTGAAACAGAAATTGGTGTCATTTACGAAATAAAATTCAAACCCTCGAAGTATATTTTTGAGTCTGGCTTTTCTTATTCTGATTTTACTTTCGAGTTTGTTATCAAGATTTTAGAAAATCCTGTCCATAAATCCCCTCCACTTGATTTAAGAGTATCAGCAACTACTGCTGAAATTTTTATTGACTTTTTCAAGAACGAACAAAATATAATTGTCTATACTTGCGAAACCAATGATGCTAAAGAATATGCCAGATTCCGAAAGTTTAATCAGTGGTTTAAGTCTTTCAATGATGGGACTTTCAAGAAAGAAGATTTTAAATTAAAAGATAAACTCACCAATATCATTTATTATAGTTCAATAATCATCAAAAATAATAATCCAAACAAACATGAAATTCTCGCAGAATTTGCAGAAGTCATGGAGCAGTATTTGAAATAAAACTATGAACTTCAACAACGTTTTCCAATTCAATTTCCCTACTAAAATCCGATTCGGTGCGGGTATAGTATCTGAGCTTCCTGCTTATCTGAAAGACAATAACCTTTCAAAACCTTTGGTCGTGACCGACCCAAATGTAGCCAATTTGCCGTTTTTCAAGCAAATTATTCAAGATTTATCATCAAAAGGTATCAGCGTTGAAGTTTTCAGCGATATTCATAAAAACCCCGTAAAATCAGATGTGTATAAAGGTGACGAAGCCTATTATGGCACTGAGCGTGATAGCATCATTGGAATCGGTGGCGGTGCAGCCATTGATGTGGCAAGAGCCATTTTATTGAGAATCAATCATCGAGAAGATTTATTCAAATACGATGATTTGATTGGTGGCGATGTTTACGTAACCAACGATGTTCCGCATTTTATCACGATTCCAACAACGGCAGGAACAGGCAGCGAGGTTGGCCGTAGTGCCATCATTGCCGACGACGAAACGCATCAGAAAAAAATTCTTTTTTCGCCAAAATTGCTCGCAAAAATCATTTTTGCCGACCCATTGCTTACGATGGATTTACCACCATTTATTACAGCCGCAACGGGCATGGACGCACTCACGCACAACATGGAGGCTTTTGTGGCCAAAAACTGGCATCCGATGTGTGATGGTATTGCTCTGGAAGGAATTGCTTTGATTCACGAATCTTTAGAAAAGGCCGTCAACAAACCTGATTTAGAGTCACGTAGTAAAATGTTGATTGCTTCGTTGATGGGTGCGGTGGCATTTCAGAAAGGTTTGGGCGTGGTGCATTCATTGGCTCACCCGCTATCTTCTTTGCTTGATACACACCACGGTTTGGCCAATGCCGTAAACATTCCGTACGGAATGAAGTTTAATATTGCAGGTTTTGAAGATAAATTCCGTAGAATTGCACGTACGCTTGACTTGAGAGATGAATCGGGCGAGGCGGTTGTGCAGTATTTGTTTGAGCTAAACACCAAAGTAAATATTCCGCATCGTTTGCGAGATATTGGTGTAAAATCGGAGCATATCGAAACACTAGCCGATTTGGCGATTGCCGATTTTGCTCACCCAAATAATCCAAAACCTGTATCAAGAGAAGATTTCAAAGAGTTGTATTTAGAGGCTTTGTAAAAAATAGCTTGGCATTTTGTAGTGAAATCGGTCATACTTTCTAACAATAAAAACTATTTATTATGAGAAGTTTTACTAGTACTTTCGTCGTATTTCTGTTATTATCGAATACTATTATTGCTCAAATCAGTAATAATAAGTACGATTATTTCTTACGAAATGCCAAAGTTGCCGATAATAGCGATAGCCACATTGAAGTTAACCCGACCTCAGGAGACACCACTTTCAGAGCATTTTATACTATCCGAGATGTTGTAAACAATACCAATCAGGATTTTAGTAAAACTTATAAAGGAACACCGTTTTTTAAGAATGGCTGGTATAAGGGTTCATTCAATACCGAAAGCGGTAAAAAAATGGAGTTTGTAATGGCGTTTAATGTTCAAAAAAATGAGCTGTACATCGTAGAAAATGCAAATAAAGAAGCCATTGCCATTCGTCCAGATGCCTTTACCATCATGGGGCACCACTTTAGTAAATTTGAAAAGGCCTACTATGAAGTAATCTATATCGGTAAAAATACTCTGCTCAAAGAATACGCTTGTAATTTACATACCAATGATAATGACTTAAAAACAGGCTACGAATCGTCTGGTCAATATGATGGAGAATTTACGAAGTCATCGAAATTGCTCTTATTTAAAGATGAGCAAGTGATTCAGCTACCTAAAGGAAAAAATATTTATGCACTTTTTGGTAGTAAAAAAGCCTTGGTTGAAGCATACGTAAAAACGAATAATATTAATTTAAAATCAGAAAATGGTATCGTAAGTACACTAAAATACTACGATTCACTCGAAAATCCACAATGAAAATAGGTATTACAGACTGCGGAGAGAAACATCCCATCTATGAAAAATGGATTTTATCACAAAATGCTTTGGTCGGCAATTCTCGCATCGAAGTAGTTAAACTTGGCTATAAACTCAACAATCTACACGAAATAGAGCAGTGTGATGGTATTATCTTGTCAGGTGGCGAAGATGTACA
>NZ_JBMLRC010000261.1:0-1075 GCF_049241225.1 Emticicia sp. | reverse complement strand
TTTTTGTATTATTCTCATTTTCAATCACTTCATTTGCTCAAAGAATTGCGATTTTGGGAGCGATGACCGAAGAAGTAGAATTGCTTCAGTCGCAGTTGAAAGGGGCAAAAACTAAGGAAATCTTAGGGTTTAAGTTCAAAACTGGCAAGCTCAACGGCAAAAAAGTAGTTTTGGCTGAAACTGGTATCGGAAAAGCAAATGCCAGCATCGTTACGACTCTGATTATCAAGGAGTTTTCGCCAAAAACAATTATTTTTACGGGCGTTGCGGGTGCGGTAAATCCAGATTCGAATCAAGGAGATATTCTGATTGGCCGCCGACTTTCGTACCACGATTATGGGCGATTGACCAACGATAGTTTGAAGTTCTACCCTACACGCAATCCGCATACGAAGCAGCTTAATCCGCAGTTTTTCTTGTCCGATTCTATCTTAGTTGCGGTGGCAAATCAGGCAGCAAAAGGCATCGAACTCAAGAAAATAACGGCAGATTCGCCCCAACCGAGAGTTTCGACAGGAACTATCGTCACGGGCGATACGTTTGTAGCTTCAAGTATAGCAGTGGCGGGTTTCCGCAGAAATTACCAAGCCGATGCCACCGAAATGGAAGGTGCGGCCGTTGCTCAAATTTGTTTTCAGCAAAATTTACCTTTTCTGATTATCAGAAGTATCAGCGATAAAGCCAACGAAGCTGCCCCTGCCGATTTCCAGACATTCAAAAAAGTAGCTGCCGATAACTCGGCCATTTTAGTAAAAGCAATCATCAAAAATTTAGAATAAACATTTCATGACTTACGATTTCGACGAACTCATTGACCGTACCAATACTGATAGCTTTAAGTGGGGTAAATACAAAGACCGTGACATCATTCCGCTTTGGGTGGCTGATATGGACTTTAAAGCCGCTCCGCCAATCTTAAAAGCCCTCGAAGATGTAACCAAACAAGGCGTAATTGGCTATTGGCACGCACCCGATGAATTGGCCGATGTAATTGTAAAACGCCTTGACGAACGCCACAATTGGAAAATCGAAAAAGATTGGATTGTGTATCTGCCGGGGCTGGTTCCAGGACTAA
>NZ_JBMLRC010000260.1:2338-9170 GCF_049241225.1 Emticicia sp. | reverse complement strand
CAAAAACCAAAAATCCTAACAACTACTTGCTGAAAAATCACTAAATTGGCGTTCACTTTCAATAAACTAAACATCTATGAAAATATCTTTAAGTATAAGCATTGTTTTGTGTGTATTCTTTGCCTCGTTCGAGAACGCCTTTTCGCAAGAAGATGAAGCGGGCAAAACTGGCAAAATTGCTCCTGAGTATCAGAAAGAAATTGCCCAATTGGCTCAAAACAAGCAAATTCAAGCCGCTTTTCAGGTCATTTTATCAGAAAATAAGCGAAACCGAGAAAACCTAATTATGCTCAACGAAATTCCTGCTCCGCCATATAAGGAAGAGAAAAGAGCGGCTCGTTTTGCGGCTATGCTCAAAGAAGCAGGAGCCGATTCGGTCTGGATTGATAAAGTTGGTAATGTAATAGCCCTACGCAGAGGCAAAAACTCCAACCGTTGCGTGGGTTTTGATGCCCACCTCGACACCGTTTTTCCCATCGAAACTGATGTAAAAGTAAAATTCAAAGGCGATACGCTTTACGCCCCTGGCATTGGCGATAATACTCGTGGTTTGATTTTACTGCCTTCTATTCTGAGAGCAATGGAAGCCGCAAAAATCGAAACTCAAGCCGATGTTTTATTTATCGGAACTGTCGGCGAAGAAGGACTTGGCGATTTACGTGGCGTAAAATACCTGTTCAATGGAGAAGGCCGAAAAATAGATTCTTGGATTGCGGTCGATGGCGGAGAAATCAGCCGAGTAAATACCATGGGGCTTGGTTCATATCGCTACCGAATCACTTTCCGTGGGCCGGGCGGACACTCGTGGGGAGCATTTGGCTTGGCAAATCCACAGCACGCTTTGGGTTCTGCTATTCATTATTTCTCTACTGCGGCCGATAAATACACCAAATCGGGTGCCAGAACCAGCTACAATGTAGGCCGTATCGGTGGCGGAACGTCGGTGAATTCGATTGCGTTTGAATCTTGGATGGAAATTGATATGCGTTCGGAGTTTCCTGACAACCTCAACCAAGTCGATGCTATTTTGAAGGCTTCAGTAAAAAAAGCTCTCGACGAACACAACGCCATGAAACGCATGGGCCCAGCCCTAACGGTGGATATTGTAAAAATCGGCGACCGTCCATCAGGTGAATTACCCGAAACTCTTCCATTGATTCAAAAAACGATGGCAGTTTCTTCATTTTTTGGCGAAACTCCCCAAATCACTCGTGGTTCAACCAATTCAAATATTCCGATTTCAAAAGGAATTCCAGCCGTTACGATTGGCCGAGGTGGCAAAAGCGGCAACGCTCACTCGCTCAACGAATGGTGGTACGATTTTGAAGGTCATAAAGCCATTCAAGCAGCTTTGCTTACTTTAGTTGCCGAAGCTGGTTTGGCGAAATAAAATTTAAAATAGCAATCTATTCGTTGAAATTTTCAGCGAATGGATTGCCAAATTTTCATTATCAAACACAACAATTCACTTAATACGTATTACCAACTTTTTAATAATAATTAATTTAAATCTACCATCCAATGAAAAAACACAACATCCTCGCAGGATTATTCCTTTTATTGTCTCTCACAACTTTTGGACAAGATTTGGCAGGCCGAAAAATCATAAACGGCTCATTATCAGCAAACATCATCAGTTCAAGCAGCCTTACAGCTACCTCTATTGGAAGCTCTCTTTTGTACGGAAAAATCAAAAGCGATAATACGTACTGGGCCTATGGTGGAAGTTTCTTTGTTGTATCCAATAAGGTAGACAACCCTAATATAGTTATGGTTGGGCCAGCCATTGAGCGTGGGAAATTCGTCAAAATCATTGATAAGCTCTACCTTGCCCCATACATTGGAGGTTCCGCTCAAGGTATTTTTGGCGAAACTCAGGGTTTTAATATCAGCATCTATGCTTCACCTCTAAGATTTATGTATCCAATCACCAATCATTTTATGATAAGTGCGGGGTTTGGTTCAGCAAGTTTACTTTTTAATCGAATAGAAGGTGCAACGATTATTAATCTAAATGGTTCACTGACCAATAACACAAACTTCGGCGTATTTTATACATTCAAGTAGCCTTATTGTGGCTAAATCTGGCATGCCTCGCCTGTTTGGGGCATGTCAGATTTCGCAGATTTATTCCGTTAGGATATAGTTTATTCCGTTTATACATCTACGTTTGTTGTAGCATCTTCAAAAATTTAAATTTACATTGTTCAGCCCCTAAAAAACTGAATAAAACTTAGATGCTAAAAAAGTACTTTGTTCTGATAGGAATCACGGCTTCATTATTGTTGCTTTTCATCGCCATGATGGTTTACCCTGGCGGCTCGATGTTCGATAAAAACTCGGTTGGCTTCGACCTAACAAAAAACTTTATCAGTAATCTTTTTGGGGCAAAAGCTGTGAATGGCTCTGACAACCCAGCAAGATATTGGGCAGATGCAGGAATGATTATGCTTGCGGTGAGTTTTGCGATATTTTTTATGAGGTTCTCGGAGAAAATTCCACAAAAAAGTGCCGCAAACGTCATAAAATATGCGGGAGCGGGCGGAATGATTTTTATGTTTCTAATCGTTACTCCGCTGCACGACGTCATGGTTACGATAGCCAGTACATTATTTCTCCTAAGCATTTTTTATATCACGGTTTTTATCCTCAAATCAAAGCTGCATGGCTTCAAAGTTTTGTGCGTTATGAGTATGCTGATTTTTTATTTTACATTATATCTCTACGGTTCGGGAAGTTTTACTTACTTGCCTATCATGCAGAAAGTCACGACGCTCAATATGATAATCTTGATTTTATTGCTTGAATATTTTACTACGAAAGAAGATTTTGAGCATATTCTTAACTCATCGAAATCCAACGATAAATAGTGGTAGAGCCATGTAATATTTGTAGTAGTCGAAAAAAAGCACATCACACCGAAGCATATGGCGGCATGATGTAACTTTATTTGATACATTGACTAAGGAAGTATTTAGCATCTATGGTGCTTTTTCATCTACACCAATTCTACCACATTTTCTAAAGCCAAGCGAGTCTTTGGCTTCACAGAAGGCTGGTTGGTATCTTCGGCAGCTCTGTATCCAATGGCTACTGCAAAAAGCGTTGTATAACCTTCAATCTTCAAAATTTTGTCATATTCTTCGGTTTTGATTCCTTCCATTGGTGTCGAATCAATGCCTAAGGCTGCACACGCCGACAAGAAAAAACCTAACGAAAGATACACCTGATGCCCAAACCAAGCCTTGATTTCGGCTTCGGGTTTTGGCTTGATAAACTGATTGAAATACCCTACCGCTCCTTCGGGCAAATTTTGCTTGATTTGCTGCTCGAATTTCTCCACATCATCAATCGCACTGAAAACTACCACGTGGCTTGCATCTTTGATTTTTGGTTCGTTGAAAAACGAAACACTTGCCAATTCGTTTTTGAGTTTTTCGTCAGAAATCATTGTAAATTTCCACGGTTGACTATTAATTGATGAAGGGCTTAAACGCAAAACCTCCATGAGTTGATTAATTTTCTCTTCCGAAATTTTCTCATTCGGGTTATACTTTTTAGTAGTGTAGCGGCTTTCAGCCAACGCTAAAAAATCCATTTTCTTTTGGTTTAAATTAAACTATCATTTTTATAGTTGCAAAACTAAGTATAGTAGATTAACTTTGCAATAACGGTCAAAATGTATAGTATAAAATGTATTTGATAGACAACAAAGAATATCCGTGTAGTACGAGCCTGACGATGAAGTATATAGGCGGGAAATGGAAGTCGGTTATTTTGATTCATTTGCTTCAAAAAAAGCGATACAATGAATTAAGGAAAGAATTACCGATGGTTACGGAACGAACGCTGAGTTTACAACTCAAAGAATTAGAAGCCGATGGACTGATTATCCGTACGGTTTATACATCCAAACCACCATTGAAAGTAGAATACGAATTGACCGACTTCGGGAAAACACTTATTCCGCTACTTAAAGCCATTGCTGAGTGGGGAAAAGAAGCCGCTCAAACCAACGAAAATATAAGTGTGGTGAGCTGTCAGACCTCCAGTTTGTAGCCTTTGCCATGAATATTGGTGAGCTTTACGGCAGGGTCTTGCTCCAGTTTCTTGCGGAGTTTCGAGATAAACATATCCAGACTTCGGCCTACAATTACGCCCTCATCTTCCCAAACCTCTTTTTGTAGGCGATTACGGTCAACGATTTGGTTGAGGTTGCTCGCAAAAATGCTCAGCAGTTTAGCCTCTTTGATGGTGAGCGGGATTTTCTCCGATTCAAATACCAACAATAATTCTTCGGGCAAAAACTCGTACTGCCCAATTTTAATCGTGGCTTTATTTACCGAAGGTTCTTCAATAATTTCTTTCGCAGGAAGGTCTGTTTTTCTGAATCGTTGAGCAACAAAAGCGATTAGCCCGACACCGAGCAAACCAAGCCCCAACAAGTAGAGATGCTTACTAATCCAGCTTGATTCTTCAAATTTTATATTGATACAATACCGTTTGCTGGGTTGCTGACGCCCCAAGCACGGCACAATATTTTTTTGATTTACGCCTAAAACTGCATAGCCAAAAATTACTTTTGAGGTATTACATTCGATAACATTCACGATGTAATTACGTGGTAAATCATTACTCGAAATTACTCTGTCGATGATACGCACCAACGAATCGGGCTTGAACGTAAAGCTACTTTCAAACGGAATCTCAAACTCATTTTCAGCCAAACGATTGATAGGCAACACCGTCGAGGTGGTATCGCCCGTGTAACGTAGTACTCGGTTGGAAATTTCACGCATGATGATTATCTCCTTTGCCGCTTCAAAATCGCTCTTATCCGATTTCTCTGCCACAAACGAAACAATCGTAAAAAGTAAACAACCTACGATGAAAAAAGGAAGAATTTTTGATTTCATAAACAAAAATAAACAATCTGCACCACAAATAATTGCTTTTACAATCATTTTACAAGTCGTTTACAGTCTATTTACAAGGCTTTTAGCAATTTTATGCTTTCAAGCCAGTAGATTTGTCGAAAATCTGATGATTAGTTCAACGTACTTTTACTGCATAAACTTTAAAAGGAAATGTAGTGTCCGATAATTAAAAAAACAAATCAGATATTGTCACGCATAGAGACAAGGCATGCCTTGTCTCTACAACGCAATCACATTATTAATTAAACATACAAAAATTATGAAAAAACTCATTTATGTGCTGCTCTTGCCTCTGGTTGTGGTAGGCGGACTGGTATTTGCCAATCGTGAAATTAAAAACGAAACTCCTAAAAAAACGCCTCCAAAGCCCCCTACCGCTGCTGAAATGAAAGCTGTAAGGAAACAATGGGAGGCATCGCCAGATGGTGTAATGTTCAAAAAATGGGAAGCATCCGATGCAGGTAAAAAAGTGTATGCCAGCGAAGCAAAAATAAGAAAACAGATAAGTACTTTTACCAATATGGAGGCGGTTATCACCTCTCTTTCGCTTCCTGAAGGCTCAAGAGTAGGATTTGGAGTGATGGCCAATATAAACGGTGAGGATTTTATTCTCAGTTTTGGACCGCTAAAGTCTAACGAATTTCAACAATTGCAAAGCCTGAAAGTCAACGACAAAATACTTGTCAAAAGTCATTTTGTATCGCACGCCCCTAAGTACACTTATCCAATTGTTTCGGGCGACTATGTAGAACGAGATAGTAAAATAATCTATAACCGTCCGCCACGCAAAGGTGGTTGTTGAGAAAATAAATGATGAAATACATTCAAATTTACGCTTTGTTCGTGATAGCTGCTTTTTGCACTTCGTGTAACGGACAAGTGAAATCAAACGAATCAAAACCGATTCCTAAAATAATCAGAAACTTTAAGCCTGCTGCTTTAGTCCCTGATTTTGACACAACATTGGTTAGTCAGTACATCAGGAGTATTTTTCAGGATTCAAAAGGAAATTTATGGTTTGGTACGCTAGGCGATGGAGTTGTAAAATATAATGCTTCGACTTCGCTCAGCACGAGTGTATCAACTTTGACTTATTTTTCAAATCCCGAGGGTTTTTATAACCAAACGGTTTATGCTATTAATGAAGATAAAGACGGAAATATGTGGTTTGGAACTGACCAAGGAGTTTATAAATATGATGGTAAAACCTTCAAAAATTATAATCAAAAAGATGGACTAAATCATGTAGATATAACTCGAAAAGGCATTTTAGTTGATAAATCGGGCAATATTTGGGTAGGTACTCATGGAGGAGTTTACCGATATGACCCAGTGGCAGATAACGAAGGCAGAAAAAGTTTTTCCTTTTTCGAAGAGTTGGGTAAACTAAATATTGCAGGCATCATGGAAGACAAAGATGGAAACATTTGGTTTGCTTCTTCGGATAGAGGTGTCTTTTGTTTCGACGGAAAAACAATTACGAATATTGCCGAAAAAGTAACTTTGGGAGGGAATTATGCTGGCGGTTTAGCACAAGATAAAGCTGGAAATATGTGGTTTACGATGAAAAACGGCATTTGTAAATATGACCCCTCGGACAAAACTTTCACCGAATACACCTCCAAAGATGGATTAGGCGGCACCGAATTTTGGGGGATTTACGTAGAAGAGTCGGGCATTATTTGGGTAACAGCACGAGGTAACACCACCCGATTCGACCCTTCGATTCCTTTACCAAACCCAAAAGCATTTAAGGTTTTCACGCCAGCCGATGGCCTAAATTGTTGTGTTCAAAGTATGTTTCAAGATAAAGATGGTAATATGTGGTGGGGAACAGGGCAAGGTCTTTATCGATTCGACGGCACTCGTTTTTATCAAGTCAAGCAAACTGGCCC
>NZ_JBMLRC010000260.1:0-2238 GCF_049241225.1 Emticicia sp. | reverse complement strand
AAGGTCTTTATCGATTCGACGGCACTCGTTTTTATCAAGTCAAGCAAACTGGCCCGTGGTGATAGTTTAAATTAATTGAATGTGTAAAAAAGAATGATAGATTAAAAGTCAAAGTTATTTAGTCCGTAGGACTTTTATATCGGTAGTGTAAAACAAAAAAGTATAACAAGAATGCCGTAGGTATTCAACAATTAGGCAAAGAAGTTGAATACCTACGGCATTCTAAAAATTAAACTCATTTTGGTTTCTACCAATATTTAACTCCTATGGAGTACCTTTTTACTCGTAATTCACTTATTATAAGTCACTTACAAACCCACACTAATGTTAATTCAACAAGAAAGTTAGTTTTCAGATACTATTAAGGTAAAAAAACAAGAATTATAAACAATTATAAATATGAAAATCTATTCACTACTAATTACACTATTATGGCTGCAAAGCTGTCATAGTAACGCCCAAAATCAGGTATCTCATCCAAAACTTATCATTCCGCCAGGTACGAATCAATACGCATTTATTAGAAGCAGCTTGCAAGACAAATCGGGTAATATGTGGTTTGCTACGTCGGGAGCAGGTGTGTATCGCTATGATGGAAAAGGCTTTGTAAATTTTACGACGAAAGACGGCCTCAATAGCAATATCGTTCAGTGTATCTTGGAAGATTTCAAGGGAAATATTTGGGTTGGAACAAAAGATGGTGTTTGCCGATTCGATGGAAAGAAATTTACAGATTTCGCTCTTCCATGGACTCGAACGCCAATTATGAGTCCTTTTTTCCGCCAAGCTGCTCCACAGAAAGGTTGTTTACCTCCACAAAACAAAACCGTGCTAAGTATGCTACAAGATAAAATGGGCAATATTTGGTTTGGCACACAAGAGGAAGGAGTATTTCAGTACAACGGAAAAACGATTAATCATTTTTTGCAAAACGAAGGCCCACTGGCAAGCGATGGCTTCCACCATGTAGCTATTCACAATATCTATCAAGAAAAATCAGGTGATATTTGGTTTGGGTCGTATCGCTATGATGGAAAAAGTTTCAAGAATTTCCCACAAGAAGAAAACACAACGAAGGCCTCAGATACGGTAGTGAAAAGTTTCAAAGATATGCTCGAACAAAAAAGTATGTATAGCTCGACAAATATGGTTGTGGAAGATAAAAAAGGCAACCTTTGGTTGAGTCATGCCTGCCGCTACGGAATAACTAAATATGATGGCAAAACACTTACAAATTTTACAGATAAAGATGGTTTCTGCGATAACATCATTAGAGCAATGGCTGCCGACAAAGAAGGTAATATTTGGATTGGCAGTATCAGAAAAGATGCCAAAGGAATTAAGGAGGGTTGTATAAGTATCTACGATGGTAAGAATTTTAGAGCATTTCCGACTGAGAAATTGAGTAATAGTGCCGTCGAAAGCCTTTTCGTAGATAAAGATAATAATGTTTGGATAGGAACTCGTGAGGTCGGTCTTTATCGCTACGATGGTAAAACGCTTACGGCTTTTACCGAAAAGCCTGTCAATAACTAAGCTTTGAACGGCACAACAATTATGAGAAACAAACCTCATGTAGCCTACTACGTGAGGTTATTTTTTTATAGGTCAAACGCATGAAATTTAGGAAAAGCCTAAATCGGACCGCCGACGCGGGGCTGTTATGATTTTAGATTTAGTGAATCGGTTCACTCATAAGAACCCCGAATCGGACCGCCGAAGCGGGGTTTAAAACTGTTCTTTAAAACGGTTAATTATAATCATAACATCCTTTCAGGATTCTCATGCGTTTGACCTAATTTTTTTAGGTTTATTGTCTAAATTTCAAAAAAAATCATAGATTGTATCCGAAATTCATTAGAAGCCTCATTACTAAATTTTTATGAAAACAATATATAACGAAATGACCTTGCAAGAACTGAAAAAGCAAGAAAAAACAGTTAAAACCGTACGCAGTATCTTTATCGGTTTGAGTATTCTATTGATTGCTTCCAGTATTTTTCTTATCACAAAAGAAGGTTTCAGTACAATATCGGTTGTACCCATCATTTTTCTACCGATGTATGTACTTATTCATTTTTTAAGTGCAAGAAATCTCAAGAATATTCAAGCAGCAATTATCAAAAAACAGAGCAAATAAATGAATGAAAAACGCTACAACAGACTCAAAAATCTTAGATAGTGGCCCATTTTATCACGGCACAAAAGCTGACTTACAAGTAGGCGATTTACTCACGG
>NZ_JBMLRC010000259.1:0-1906 GCF_049241225.1 Emticicia sp. | reverse complement strand
CTGCAAAGGTAGAGGTATTTTTTTATTTCTCAAAAAAAATTTGCTCAAATTTATTGAACCTGCTAACTTCGAGACATGAGCGAGCGTAGAATATCTTTTTTTGACACTAAAATTGAGTATTTAAAGGGTGTGGGGCCATCAAAAGGCGAGATTCTCAACAAGGAGTTGAATATCTTTACTTTTGGTGACTTGATAGAGTATTACCCTTTTCGCCACGAAGACCGCACGCAATTTCATAGAATCTGCGATTTGCACGATGGAATGTTTGCCGCCCAAATCAAAGGTAGGTTGCGTTCGTGGGAGAAAATTGGCGAGGGAGCTAAAGCCCGATTAGTCGGTCAGTTTACTGACGGAACGGGCGTTTTAGAACTTACATGGTTTCAGGGAATTACATGGGTTGAGAAAAACCTTCGTCTCCAAGGTGATTATATCGTTTACGGGAAACCGAGTTCGTTTGGGAGTAAATGGCAAATCACACACCCCGATATGGATGTGCTTACGCCCGAGAACGAACGAGGTGGATATTTTCAGCCTGTATATTCATTGACCGATAAACTTCGCAAGAAATACATTGATAGTAAGCAAATTAGCCGTTGGATGCGGACTTTGCTCGAATCGGCCGTTACGAATATCCGAGAAACTTTGCCCGCTCCGCTGGTGCAGAAGTTTAGGCTGATTTCTAAGCAAGAGGCTATCTATCATATTCATTTACCGCTCAATCAGGAGGCACTTCGCCAAGCCCAACGACGCTTAAAATTTGAAGAGTTATTCTATAATCAGTTTCGATTGATTAAACAAAAACTCATTCGCCGACACGACTACGCAGGACAGGTTTTTGATAAAACTAAACTACTAACCGATTTTTATCAAAATTATCTTCCGTTTGATTTAACCAATGCACAAAAGAAAGTGATTCGGGAGATTTTCCACGATATGCGTTCGGGAAAGCAGATGAACCGCTTACTACAAGGCGATGTAGGTAGTGGAAAAACAATCGTGGCATTTATTACGATGCTGTTGGCTCTTGATAATGATGCCCAAGCGTGTTTGATGGCCCCAACTGAAATTCTTTCTGACCAACATTATACTGGTCTGAAAAAATTTGCCGATTTGATGGGCCTCAAAATTGTTGAACTCACGGGTTCGGTCGGAAAGAAACAACGCCGAATCATTGATGCGGGCTTGCTCGATGGTAGCATTAATATCATTGTTGGTACACATGCTTTACTCGAAGACCACGTGCAGTTTAAAAATCTTGGTCTTTGTGTTATTGACGAGCAGCACCGTTTTGGGGTAGCTCAACGAGCCAAACTTTGGGAGAAAAACCAAAACTTTAGGCCACATATTTTGGTGATGACCGCCACGCCGATTCCAAGAACATTGGCCATGACACTTTATGGAGATTTGGACATTTCTATCATTGACGAGCTTCCAAAAGGCAGAAAGCCTATCAAAACACTACATAAATATGATTCTGACCGCCTACGAGTTTTTGAGTTTCTGAGAAGCGAAATACAGAAAGGCCGACAAGTGTATATTGTGTATCCGCTCATTGAAGAGTCAGAAACCATGACCGTGAAAAACCTAATGGATGGCTACGAAAGTATTGCGAGGGCTTTTCCAGAATACGCTTTGAGTATTGTACATGGAAAAATGGGCTGGAAAGAAAAAGACTATGAAATGCAGCGTTTCAAGAATAAAGAAACCGAGATTTTGGTAGCAACGACGGTTATTGAAGTAGGTGTTGACGTGCCAAATGCGTCGGTGATGTTGATTGAAAGTGCCAATCGGTTTGGGCTTTCGCAATTACACCAGTTGCGTGGGCGTGTGGGGCGTGGAGCTGAGCAATCGTATTGTATTCTGATGACCGACCATAAACTGGGTAAAGATACTCGCCTCCGAATTG
>NZ_JBMLRC010000258.1:0-1149 GCF_049241225.1 Emticicia sp. | reverse complement strand
TATATAGAAATAAAATATTAAAGATAAAAGTTGTGTGGATTTAGTAGCGGGAAAGGCTGGAGTTATTTACTCCAGTCCTTTTTTTTTGTATTTAACCGAAAAATAAATCAAATTAGATGCAACCGTTCTTAAGAAAACAGAGTCTTATATATAGAAATTCGATATAGTGATATATAGTTTTTTCATAAAAGTTGTGTGGATTCAATTAAAAAAAGGCTGGTCAGTTTGAACCAGTCTTTTTTCGTTAAAAATCGCCATAATTGACTTGTAAACAGGGTAAACCCAGCTCTAATCGCCATAAATCGACCACTTGGTTTCGGTCATCTAGTACGAATTTCACAAAATATTGGTCTTTTACGTGAGCTTCGTATAATTCTTTTTTCACTACCGAATCTTTTCGGGCATCGCCAGTAGCTCGCATAAAAAGTGCATCGTAAGGTATTCGATTATAAGCCAGCCAATTGGTAGTTGGTCGTCGAGCGGCTTCATCTCGGCCTGACATCAAGATAATTTTTACGCCCATTGCTGCATAATTTTTCACGATTTCGGCAATTGGTTCGTTCAATAAATCGGTTTCACAACGCACAGAATCAAACGGACTTCGATTGTGGATAATTGCCAAAGTTCCGTCAAGGTCGCATAAAATTGCAGGCGGTAAAGTATCGTCTTGCGGCTGATAATGCGGCCCTCGCTTGCTTAAATCTATCTCTTTTTTAGCCGAATTTGTTGGCAATTTTTCTTTAGCAATATGGTCGTTATACATTCGCATAATTACGTCTCGACCCACCTTTTTTTCACGCACTTCATCACGAGCCAGACATTCTTCGAGCGAGGTTTCCATTGTCTTTAGCTCAACTTTTACCTCCTCCCCTGTTTCTTTTTTATAGCGTCCGATTACCTGCTGGATACGCTCAACTGGTCGGTCAGATAGATTGGTATCATCAATCACTACGTGCTTACCTTCTTTCAATGCCTCAATAAGCATCATATCTCGCACTCGCTCAACAAATTTTTCGTTGGCAATAGTATAATGAGAATTATCAAGCATTGCCCGCAACTCATCTTTGTTGAGTCGTTTCCACGCACCTTTGTTCTCGTCGATGAGGTTTCGTGCATAAGTCGATTTTCCGCTGGCTGGTAAGCCTCTTA
>NZ_JBMLRC010000257.1:0-1336 GCF_049241225.1 Emticicia sp. | reverse complement strand
TTGATGAAAATGGAAAAGTATTGATTATTAGCGATACTTTAGTAGATATTGATGCATTTTTGGCTAAGAGTTTTTAGGTGAAGAATGAAGATTCATAAGCCATGCTGATTGGCGAAGTGTATTAATTCGGGTAGTTTATTGGTGAATTTGACTAAATATGAAGATAAGGAAATTAATAATTCATTTCCATAATTGCTAAAATTAAAGGAGGTGATTTTATAAAACATTCATTGGATAACTTACTCTGCATCCTCCTCTTTTTCAAATACAATATTTTCGTAAATATCTGATAATGAAAGCGTTATCTCGAGTTTTTCAAGATTTATCACTGCGTTGGGTTCAGTAAATTCTTCATAAGTCCAAAGGGCATCATTGACTCTACTGTATAATTCAACGCTCATTTCGTACTGAGAAACCAGCATATAATACTGCACCGAAGCGATTGCTTTGTATTTTTTTAGTTTGACTGTTTTGTCATATTTTTCAGTGGAAGTGGAAAGAACCTCTACAATCAAACTTGGATGTGCTATTTTGTTTTTCTGCCTCAAATCAAACGGATTACAAGTCAGCATCACATCGGGGTATGGATAATAGAAATCTTTGATAGCTTCCAGTTTTACATTTTCTATAAAAATATCACAATGACTTTTCTTCGATTTTCTCAAAGAAAAGCCAACATTTTGTGCTATTCTATTATGATTCAGCGTTGTACCTGCCATTGCAAAGATTTCACCATCAAAATATTCATGGCGAATTTCACTTGTTTCTTCCAACGCAAAATATTCTTCGATTGTATAACGCTTTTTTTCGACCGATTCTCCCATAACTACTACTTGTTTTGTACAAATATAGTGATTTTCTTAATTCAGAGATATGTTTTGAAATATGTCAAACCGAATTCGGTGGCTGTAATTAATTTATAAAAACACAAAACCCCCACTAACTAAAAAATAGTGGAGGTCTATTGTGGTTTTAATAATTTCCTCTAAATTTGATAAAAAGCCATCAAAACTATGCAAACAACTGCTTTGATTACAAATATCATTTTCGATATTGCCTTTATCCCATCTCTAGTTCTAATATACGTTTCACTCTTTATATTCGATAACGGAACTAACGGCTCTGGTAGATGGCTGATGTTTACACTATTCAATGGGGTACCTGCCTCGATTCTTGTTACACAAATTATATCTTGGGTGGCCTATTCAAATGGCAATTATGATTTTGCATTTAAAGTCAGTTTAGTCCCTTTGATAGTTGTTCTTCTGATTGGTCTTTGGCTTTTGAGAGATTATCTCACAAAATAACTAACCTTAACTTCTCAAAGTTACTCTAT
>NZ_JBMLRC010000256.1:22876-26932 GCF_049241225.1 Emticicia sp. | reverse complement strand
CGAAAATATAATCTTCTGCTTCTGAGGTGTTTACACATTTTCCATGTTCAGAATTTCTACCGATGATGGCACCAATTTCTAATTCAAAATCTAATTCTTTTGTGTAGCCAAAAACTGGACTTGGTGAATCAGCAGGTTTGAATTGTCCTTGTGGGCGATGAATAGGAGTACCCGAAACCACAATCGAACTTGCTCGTCCGTGATAAGCAATTGGAATATGCTTCCAATTTGGATAAAGTGGATTATCGGGACGGAAAATTTTTCCTGCATTGGTTGCATGCTCGATGCTCGAATAAAAATCAGTATAATCACCGATTTTTACGGGCAAGTGCATTTTTACGTCCTCAATTTTATGAAAAACGTGGTCAAAATGCCTTTTTAATGGAGAGCTTTCTTGGGTCAGCCATTCTTGAATTTGAAGTCGAACTGCATTTGTGCGTTTTTTGCCAAGTCCAATAAAAGGATTTAGGCTCGACTGATTACAAATATTTCGGGGAATATTCAGTAAACCTAACTTTCGAGTTTGTTCTAAATCAATGACATAATCACCGATTCTGACACCCACCTGTGGCTTTTTTTTGTGTGTACTAAAAATTCCAAATGGAAGATTATATATCGAAAAATCGCAGTCTGCTGCTATATCGAGCCAAGTATTCATTGTAATTTTGTTTTGCAAAAATGGTTTACAAAGTACAGTGCTGTAAACTGATTTTGCAAACCATCAATTATTTATCGCTCACATTTTTGTGGATCGTATCCATGATTCTGACCAAATGGTCGTAGTCTTCATCGGTCAAACTGCCCCACGATTTACGTCGGATTTCGGCAATCACTACCAAGGCATTTTCGTGGAGTTTTTCACCTTCTTCGGTCAGATAAATATTAAATTTTCGGCGGTCTTCGTCGGCCATTTGGCGTCTGACTAAACCTTTTTCTACCAATAAATCTAAAATCCGAGTGATGGTTGGGGCATCTTTTGCGGTATCAACCGCCAAATCATTCTGACTAATTCCTGCTTTCGGTTTGATGTGGTCAATTACCACCCACTGGTCAACCGTTAGGTCGATACCGCCATCGGTCAAGCCTTTTTGCATAAAACTGCGAATACGCTTGATGGTAGTATCAATCTTGAAATAGTACGAACGTTTATCTAAGTGTGTCATTTATTTAAAATTCAGTCTTTATCTACTTTTTTGAGCGGTTAGCAATTGGCTATTAGCTTTTAGCAAAAGAATTTCTAAAAAAATGGATTCTGTATTCAGGTGAATTATCAAAAGAATTTTATTGATAAAAGAAAAGAATGCCAAATTTATGAGATGCTAAAAGTTAATAGCCAATAGCTAAAAGCATTTATATTACAAAAGTAGAAAAAACCTTCAATTATTGATACACTAATAATTGACGTTCTAAAATTTCTTCAAAATTTTTGAGTGATTGAAAGAGCTGTTCGTATGATTCTATCACAAAATATTTTTTCTGAAAGGCATCAATTTTTACTTCGGTTTTCAAGATTTCTTCGATGGAATACGGCACTCGTTCGGGTATTCCACTACAAAGGCTATAAACACTTTCGCCACTCGAAGAAATGATACCTCCACCGTAGATTTTTAATTGATTTCTTTCACGAATCAATCCAAATTCTACCGTAAACCAATAAAGTTTTTGTAGGAGTTTTACGGCCTCTTCATCGTTGATATATTTGAGAGAAATTATACTAAACTCTGCCAAAAAATCACAAAAAGATTGATTGGTTAGCAACGGTACATGTCCGAAAGTATCATGAAACATATCTGGTTCTTCCAAATACTCCAATTGTTCCATCGTACGAAGCCACGTTGAAGCGGGAAATTTTTTATCGGCCAAAAGTTCGAAAAACTCTTTGATTGGCACTAAACCCTCACATGCCACTACCGACCAGCCCGTCAGTTCCTGCAAGCGAGGGTTAGTTTCTCTCTCAAAATCTGGAATGTGGTCAGCCACAAAGCCAGCTTTTTCTATTCCCTCCAGATAAGCCTCACTGGCAATTGCAGGTAATTTCTGCATTTGCCGCTGGAAAAGTACCTGCCAAACTTCATGGTCGGCAGGTGTGTATATGTTATAGTTTTGACCCCCAACCCCTAAAGGGGAGTTAAAAAACTGATGTTCTGATTTTATATTTTGATTATTCATGGTATTAAATTTACTCGTATTGAAAGAAGCCCCCCTTTAGGGGCTGGGGGTTAAAGCGTTCCTCTCAAAACTTGTTCACGTTCTATTGCTTCAAAAAGAGCTTTGAAATTACCTTTTCCGAATGATTTTGCCCCTTTTCTTTGAATGATTTCAAAAAACATAGTCGGACGAGGTTCGATTGGTTTTGTAAAAATTTGAAGCAAATAGCCTTCTTCGTCACGGTCAACCAAAATGCCAAGTGGGCGTAATTGTTCGATTTCTTCTTCAATATCACCAACACGCTCTTTTAAATCTTCGTAGTAGCTGTCGGGAACTTGCAAAAACTCAACTCCGTGATTGCGTAAGTGAGTTACGGTTGTAATAATATCATCAGTAGCTACTGCTAAATGCTGCACGCCCGCACCACCATAAAAATCAAGGTATTCTTCAACTTGTGAGCGTTTTTTGCCTTCAGCTGGCTCGTTGATTGGGAATTTGATTCTTCCGTTTCCGTTCGACATCACCTTGCTCATCAGAGCCGTATATTCAGTCGAAATATCTTTATCATCGAAACTTACCAACTGATTAAAGCCCATTACTTTACCGTAGAAATTTACCCATTCATTCATGCCGTTCCAACCCACATTTCCTACAATATGGTCAATGTATTTCAAACCAACGGGTGCAGGTTTGTAGGTAGGATTCCAAGCACGGAAATTTGGCAAGAAAACGCCTTTATAATTGCTTCGTTCTACAAAAATATGCACGGTATCGCCGTAAGTATGAATGCCCGAACGCACCACCTTACCGAATTCATCCTCTTCTTCGATTGGCTCGAAATAAGGTTTTGCTCCACGAGAAATGGTTTCGTAATAAGCATCACGGGCATCATCAACCCAAAGAGCTACTACTTTTACACCATCGCCGTGCTGGTCGATGTGACGACCAATTTCAGTACCTCCATGAAGAGGAGATGTCAGTATCAAACGAATTTTTCCTTGTTGAACAACATAACTTTCACGGTCACGCAGACCAGTTTCAAGCCCAGCATAAGCCAGAGGCTGAAAACCAAAAGCAGTTTGATAATAATGTGCTGCTTGTTTGCAATTTCCTACGTATAATTCAATGTAATCCGTGCCATTGATTGGTAGGAAGTCATCACCCCCAACACCCCCAGCCCCTAAAGGGGAGTTTGGGTTTCTATTTTCAGTTATCGTATTTACCATTTTTATATATTTTTGAAGTGTAAAGTTTTATCAATAAAAAATAAGAGAATAAAAAAGCTCCCCTTTAGGGGCGGGGGGGCATCCAACTCTGAAAATATTTTCCATCGTCGTATTTCAAAGCGTTCTCTGTAATCATCAAAGGTCGGAAAGTATCAACCATTACCGCCAATTCGTGCGTTTCGGTTTTTCCAATACTGCGTTCCATCGCCCCTGGGTGCGGGCCGTGCGGAATCCCGCCAGGATGTAGCGTGATGTGGCCTTTTGCTATGTCATTTCGACTCATAAAATCGCCATCAACGTAGTAAATAACTTCATCGGAGTCGATATTTGAGTGATTATAAGGTGCTGGAATGGCTTTTGGGTGATAATCGTAAAGTCTCGGACAAAACGAACAAACCACAAAAGCATCGGTTTGGAAGGTCTGATGAACAGGCGGTGGTTGGTGAATTCGACCAGTGATTGGCTCAAAATTGTGAATCGAAAATCCCCAAGGATAATTGTAGCCATCAAAACCGACCACATCAAATGGGTGATATTGATAGATTAACTGATGAAGCTGATGTTGTTTTTTGATTTTTATCAGAAACTCGCCTTTTTGGTCGTAAGTTTCTAAAATTTCGGGGAGTTTATAATCTCTTTCGCAGTAAGGCGAACTTTCGAGCAATTGTCCAAAATGATTTCG
>NZ_JBMLRC010000256.1:19290-22776 GCF_049241225.1 Emticicia sp. | reverse complement strand
ACCTGCGTAGGGCGATGAATGTGATACATCAACGATGCCATACCATCGAAGCCAATTGTTCCAAAAAGCTGCTCATAATACAAACCACCATCAGGTTTTTCAAATTGAATATGGCGTTTTGCTGGAATCTTTCCGAGTTTATGATAAATAGGCATAGATTAACGAATAATATATTTGTTGTACTAACTATTGTTAAGCATACAAAATTATAAATAATATTTGTTATGACAATTAAAATGTGATTATTTTTTTGATTGATTGAATTAAACGCAGGGGATAGAACAAGTTTCCAACTTGTTCACAAGGAAAATGAAACTGAGGAAAAAAGAAAATGGGCGTAAGCAACTACGCCCCAAGAAGAAATAAATTATGCTAAATTATTCAGCCAAAGAATGATTTTCTTGAAAACTTCACGTTTTTCGGGTTCGTTGTGTGTTTCGTGATATAAGCCTTCAAGTGAAATAAATGTCACGAACTTACCTGCTTTCTCAGCAAAAAGTTCGCTACCATGATGCGAAGTAAGTCGGTCGGCCGTGCCGTGATAGAGTAAGGTTGGAATACTTAACTTATCGGCATTATCAATTGCCCACTGGCCCGTTTCTATCATTTCGATGCCCATTTTGGCAGAAACTTTGTCATGCACGAGAGGGTCTTCGTTGTATTTTTTTACTTCTTCCACATCACGAGAAATGGCCGTAGAATCTAAACCACTACTCAAGCTTAACGAAGGAAAAATTCCTTTCATCAATCGACCGATAGTAAGTGTAATTGGTGAAGGTTGAAAAGCCAATTGAAAATAAGGAGATGAAAGAATCGCTCCAGCAATTTTGGGTTGACGGCGAAGCAGATAATTAGCCACCAAATTTCCACCCATGCTATGTCCGTAAAGTACTTGTTTAGCATCTGGAAAATGAGTGGAGGCTGCTTTCAAAAGTGCATCTACATCATTCAAGAAAGTTTCAAAATCAGGAAAATGTCCACGTTTTCCTTCCGATTTTCCGTGTCCACGTTGGTCGCAGCCAATCACGGCATAGCCGTTTGACGTAAACATTTCCGCCACATGGTTATAGCGATTGATATGCTCGCCCATGCCGTGCATCATACAAATGACGGCTTTTGTGGGCATACTGGTTTCCCACTTTTTGCCATAAATATTGAGTCCATCAGAGGTTTTCCAAGATAATTCGGTAGCATTCATAAGGTTTTTGAATAGATTTTATGCCTAAATATAGCAAATTCTTATCATAAACAACCGAGAGTTTGTGGCTTGGGTTGGTTTCTTTATATTTGTGAGGTTTTGCGTCAGCAAGATGTTTATAAATACTTATTGATAATGATTGATTACATAGAAATAAAAGGCTTTAAATCTATCAAGGAACTAAAATTAGAGTTGAAGCCAATCAATATTTTGATTGGTAGTAATGGAGCAGGTAAAAGTAATTTCGTGTCTTTTTTTAAGTTGATAAATGTAATTTTTAATCAGAGATTACAGAAGTACATTTTAGAAGAAAAGGCTGATAATTTACTCTATTTTGGGCGTAAAATGACGGAAAATATATTTGGTAAAATTATTTTTAGCAGAAAAGGTAGAGAAATTCGTACCAACAATGCGTACTACTTTAATTTAATGCAAAACAAAGAGGGGGGCTTATTTATTGATGCAGAGGGTTCTGGTTTTAGAGTGGATAGAGATGACATTAAAAATAATTTCATTGTTGTGAATGACATACTTGAGTCAAGTATAGCGAATTCTAAATTTCCAAGAAATACAGACTACTTAGCTGAATATTTATCAAATATTCAAGTTTTCCACTTTCACGATACATCATCTACATCTTATCTAAGAAGAAGTTGCGATATTAATGATAATCAATATTTTAAGCAAGATGGACGAAATTTGCCAGCTTTTCTGTACTTAATAAAGGTTAACCACCCTAAAATATTTTTACGAATAGAGAAAACCATTCAGTCAGTTGCTCCATATATTGACAAGCTTATTTTAGAGCCTAATCGTTTAAACGAAAAAGAAATCGAACTTCGTTGGGTTGATAGAGGAGACGCTGAATCTAATTTTTCAGCTTATCAATTATCAGATGGGACGCTTAGATTCATTGCTTTAACTACGCTTTTGATGCAACCGACGCCACCATCAGTTATAATAATTGATGAGCCAGAGTTGGGTTTACACCCTTTTGCAATTGGAAAATTAGCTGGAATGATTCAAGCGGCATCAAACACCACTCAAATAATTGTTGCCACACAATCACCAAGTTTGATTAGTAATTTTTCGCCTGAAGATATAGTTGTTATTGATAAAAGTGAGGAGGAAAACCAAACTATTTTCAAGCGTTTAAGTTCTGAAGACCTAAATGTTTGGTTGCAAGATTTTACATTGGGAGATTTATGGGAAAGAAATATTATTAATGCTGCACAACCCTTTACAAAGAAATAGTATGAAACGAATTATTATTATTTGTGAGGGACAAACAGAACAAGAATTCTGCAATGATGTTTTGCAACCTCATTTTAATAGGTTAGAGATTTATCTCGAAAATCCAGTTGTCAAGAAAACACAAGGAGGAATTGTAAATTGGGAAGCTCTAAAATTTCAAGTAGAAACGCTATTAAAAAAAGATAAAACAGCTATTGTTACTATTTTGATAGATTATTATGGTATTCATAAACATCATAAGTATCCAAACTGGGAAGAAGCCAAAAATATAAATGATAAAAATGATGCAATGCAATTAATGGAAGCAGGTATGTTGAATGATATTACTTCCGATTTGCAAAATAGATTCATTCCATACATTCAGTTACACGAGTTTGAAGGTTTACTTTTCAGTGATTTAAAGGTATTTGATGATAACTTTGAAAACAAAGAATTTTTGAATTATGATTATTTAGTAGCAACTATTCGTGATTTTAGCAACCCTGAAATGATAAATGATGGAAGTGAAACTGCCCCATCAAAAAGGTTATCAAATATAATAAGAGGTTATTCAAAAGTTATCTATGGTTCGTTAATTGCAGAGGAGATTGGACTACTAAAAATTAGAGAAAGGTGCCCTCGATTCAATGAATGGATTACAAAATTAGAAAATGTATAAGATAAATTTATTTGAGAAAACAATACATACACTTCAAAAAAACAACAAAACCAATGAAACAAGTATTAAAAACACTTAAAATCAAATCACTCAACAATGGCGTTAGCACGGGTGTTGAAAGCTGGGCAGGAGGTGGAAAAGTGCTTAGTTCGTATTCGCCAGTTGATGGGCAATTGATTGGAAAAGTACGTCAGGCAAACCGTGAAGATTATGATAAAGTAATAGAAAGTGCCAATGCTGCTTTTAAAGTTTGGCGAGCAGTGCCTGCACCAAAACGTGGCGAAATCGTTCGTCAGATGGGTGATGCTCTACGTGCCAACAAAGATGCTTTAGGTCGTTTAGTTAGCTACGAAATGGGCAAAAGCCTACAAGAAGG
>NZ_JBMLRC010000256.1:17135-19190 GCF_049241225.1 Emticicia sp. | reverse complement strand
TGGCTATCGAACGATACAAATGTTGCTTTGGTTTCGGCTACGGGTTCTACTCGCATGGGCAAAGCTGTTGGTCAGGCAGTTGCGGCTCGTTTTGGTAAAAGTTTGTTAGAGTTGGGCGGAAATAATGCCATTATTGTTACACAAAACGCTGATTTAGAGGTAGTTATTCCTGCGGTAGTTTTTGGAGCAGTCGGCACGGCTGGACAACGTTGCACTACTACTCGTCGCTTATTCTTGCACGAAAGTATGTACGAAGAAGTGAAAAATCGTTTAGTTAAAATCTATGCTCAACTCCGCATCGGAGACCCACTCGATGTCAATAACCACGTTGGGCCACTGATTGATGTCGATGCCGTAAATAACTATAAAACTGCCATCGCCAACATTCAAAACGAAGGAGGAAAAGTACTTTATGGAAACGAAGTTTTGTCAGGAACTGGCTATGAATCAGGTTGTTATGTAAAACCAACGATTGTGGAAGTAGAAAACCAAAGCCCAACGGTTTGCCACGAAACATTTGCACCGATTCTTTACATCAAGAAGTTTTCAACGCTTGATGAAGCCATCGAACTACAAAATGCCGTTCCGCAAGGACTTTCTTCTTCAATCTTTACACTCAATATGCGTGAAGCAGAGCAGTTTTTATCTTATGCTGGTTCAGATTGCGGAATTGCCAATGTAAATATCGGAACATCGGGAGCAGAAATTGGTGGAGCTTTCGGTGGAGAAAAAGAAACAGGCGGAGGACGTGAAAGTGGCTCAGATGCCTGGAGAAACTACATGCGTCGCCAAACAAATACTATCAATTACAGTACACAACTACCTCTCGCTCAAGGAATTAAGTTTGATTTGTAGCCCCCCAGCCCGCGATGGGGGTGCTTTTTAATCATTCAAAAGATAGCCTCTTAATTCCCCCATCGGGGGTTAGGGGGCTATATATCCAACCTCGTTTCGTTCTTAATCTCGCTCATCACAAAAGTGCTGTGAGTACTTCCGATGTTTTCGAGTGAAGCCAATTTGTTCATCAAAAAACTTTGATATTCACGCATATCTTCTACCACTACTTTTATCATAAAATCATATTCGCCCGAAATATTGTGGCATTCAATTACCTCATCTAACTTCACAATTTCCTGCACAAATTTCTTGCCTGCTTCTTGGGCGTGTTCTTTCAGACGGATATTGCAAAAAACCATCAAGTCTTTGCCCACTTTCTCACGGTCAATTAGGGCAACATATTTCTTTATCACTCCCTCATTTTCGAGTCTTCGCACACGCTCATACACGGGCGTAGGCGAAAGATTTAATCGAGAGGCCAGTTCTTTAGTGGTCAGGTGTGCATTTTCTTGAAGCGACTTCAAAATTTCACGGTCAGTACTATCTAATTTTTGCATAGATAAAATGTCGTTTTTATCAAATATTTATGTCAAAATTAAAAATAAAAACCGTATCAAACAATCAAGTTTTAGATAATTTATCTATTTTTTGTAAATTATTTAAAAAATCAATCTTTAAATCGTACTTTTGTAAGATAAATTTTGTTGTTTGACAGCACAGCAATTTTCTAAATTGCAAAATTATTATCACCAAAAAATAAGGTTAAGAAGTGGCTAACATCCGAGAAATACTAAAAGATAGAATCCTTGTGCTTGATGGTGCAATGGGTTCGTTGATTCAAGAGTACAAATTATCTGATGCAGATTATCGTGGCGAGCGTTTCAAAGATTTTCCGCATGAAGTGAAAGGTAATAACGATATGCTTTCTATCACGAAGCCAGAAGTTATTAAAGAAATTCATGCTAAATACTTTGAAGCTGGGGCTGATATTGCCGAAACTAACACTTTTTCGGGAACATCAATCGCCATGGCCGACTACCACATGGAAGATTATGTGTATGAATTGAATTATCAATCTGCTAAAATTGCTCGTGAAGTAGCTGATGAATTTACGGCTAAAAATCCTGACAAACCTCGTTTTGTTGCGGGTTCAATCGGGCCAACGAATCGAACGCTTTCGTTATCGCCCGATGTAAATGACCCAGGTTTTCGTGCCAT
>NZ_JBMLRC010000256.1:15680-17035 GCF_049241225.1 Emticicia sp. | reverse complement strand
ACCGATGCTTCTGGTCGTACACTTTCGGGACAAACAACTGAGGCTTTCTTGACTTCGGTTTCTCATATAGATTTATTATCGATTGGACTCAACTGTGCTTTAGGAGCTGATTTAATGCGTCCGTATGTGCAGATTTTAGCCAACGAAGCCCCATTCATGGTTTCGGCTCACCCAAATGCTGGTTTGCCAAATGAGATGGGTGAATACGACCAATCTCCAGCCGAAATGGCCGTAATTGTAGAAGATTTCCTACAAAATGGCTTTATGAATATTATTGGTGGGTGTTGCGGAACAACGCCTGCCCACATCAAAGCAATTGCCGAAGTTGCTTCAAAATACAAACCTCGTGTTATTCCAACTTTCGAGCCGATTCAAAAAGTATCGGGTTTAGAGCCTTTGAAAATGACGAAGGAAACAAATTTTGTGAATGTTGGGGAGCGTTGTAATGTAACCGGCTCGAAGGCTTTTGCACGTTTGATTCGTGAAGGGAAATACGATGATGCACTTTCGGTTGCTCGAAATCAGGTTGAAAATGGAGCTCAAATCATCGACGTGAACCTTGATGAAGGGATGATTGATGGCGTAGAAGCCATGACCACTTTCTTGAATTTGATTGCTGCCGAGCCAGATATTTCTCGTTTGCCAATCATGATTGACTCCTCTAAATGGGAAGTGATTGAAGCTGGTTTGAAATGTGTACAAGGGAAATCTATCGTAAACTCGATTTCGTTGAAAGAGGGTGAAGCGAAATTTAAGGAATCGGCCGAAAAGGTAAAACGTTACGGTGCCGCAACGGTTGTGATGGCTTTTGATGAAGTTGGACAAGCTGACTCATTTGAGCGTAGAATTGAAATCTGTAAAAGAGCCTACGATATTTTAGTTAACGAAGTTAATTTCCCTCCGCAAGATATTATTTTCGACCCAAATATCCTTACGGTTGCCACTGGTTTGGAAGAACATAATAATTACGCAGTTGATTTTATCAATGCCACTCGTTGGATAAAAGAAAATCTCCCATACGCCAAAGTTTCGGGTGGAGTTTCAAATATATCTTTCAGTTTCAGAGGAAACGAGCCTGTACGTGAGGCCATGCACACGATTTTCTTGTATCACGCCATCAAAGCAGGTATGGATATGGGTATCGTAAATGCTGGACAACTGGGCGTTTATGATGATATTCCTAAAGATATGTTAGAGCTTTGCGAAGATGTATTGCTCAATCGTCGCCCTGATGCAACTGAGCGATTAGTAACGTTTGCCGAAACCGTAAAATCGAAAGGAAAAGAACAAGTTATAGATAATTCGTGGAGAGAATTGCCAGTTGGAAAACGTTTGGAACACGCCCTCATTAAAGG
>NZ_JBMLRC010000256.1:13471-15580 GCF_049241225.1 Emticicia sp. | reverse complement strand
GGTAAAATCTTGCTTGCAACCGTAAAAGGTGATGTGCATGATATTGGTAAAAATATTGTGGGCGTAGTTTTGGCGTGTAATAACTACGAAATCATTGATTTGGGAGTGATGGTTCCGACCAATAAGATTTTGGAAGAAGCCAAAAAGCACAACGTTGATATTATCGGTTTGAGTGGTTTGATTACACCAAGTCTTGATGAAATGGTTGGTGTAGCCAAAGAAATGGAACGTCAAGGATTTAAAATTCCTTTGCTGATTGGTGGTGCAACTACCTCACGTATTCACACGGCAGTGAAAATCGACCCGCATTATTCTGGGCCAGTAATTCACGTGCTGGATGCCTCGAAAAGTGTGCCTGTAGCTGGGCGTTTGATGCAAAATGAGCAAACAAATCAAGAGATTTTCGATGAAATTAAGGCTCAATATGCTCAATTAAGAATCGACCATGCGAGCCGTCAGAAGGATAAAAACTTTATTCCGATTGAAAAAGCCAGAGAAAATCATGTGAAAATTGATTGGAGTAATTATAAAGCAACCAAGCCGAAGTTTTTGGGTACAAAAGTTTTTGAGGATTATGATTTAGCCGAAATTGCCAAATACATCGACTGGACACCATTCTTCCAAACTTGGCAATTATCAGGAAAATATCCAAAGATTTTTGATGATGAAACTGTAGGAGCTGAAGCCAAAAAATTGTACGACGACGCTCAAGCAATGCTCAAAAAAGTAATTTCAGAGAAATCCTTACAAGCAAAGGCCGTAATTGGTTTTTATCCAGCCAACTCGGTAGGTGATGACATTATTTTACATAATTTTGAAGCCTACGAATATGATGCTGCTGGACAAGGAGCATTGAAAAATACTGGGTACAGAATTTTGAGCGAAACGGCAGTTTCATCAACAGGTGAATTGGTAGAAAATCCTCCTTTGGCTGTTTTACACCACCTTCGTCAACAAAATTTAAAGGCACAGAATTTACCAAACCTTTGTTTGTCAGATTATATCGCACCCGTAGAGACAGGGCATGCCCTGTCTCTACAATCGAATGCGAACGTCGATTACATTGGCGGTTTTGCCGTAACAGCAGGTTTAGGTATCGAAGCATTGCTCGAACAGTACGAAAAAGAACACGATGATTATAATTCAATCATGCTCAAAGCAATCGCCGACCGCTTGGCCGAAGCATTTACCGAATTGATGCACGAGCGTGTGAGAAAAGAATTTTGGGGGTATGTTTCAGACGAAACATTGAGCAACGAAGAATTAATCGCCGAAAAATACCAAGGTATTCGTCCAGCACCAGGGTATCCTGCTTGCCCTGACCATACCGAAAAAACGGCTTTGTTTAATTTATTAGATGCAGGCAGAATCGGCATCGAATTGACGGAAAGTTTTGCGATGTACCCTGCGAGTTCGGTAAGTGGTTGGTATTTTGCTCATCCTGAAAGTAAATATTTTACAATCGGAAAAATAGCTAAAGACCAAGTGGTTGATTATGCCAAACGCAAAAATATGCCACTCGAAGAGGTTGAAAAATGGCTTGCTCCAGTTTTGAATTATGACTGAGAATAAAAATGACCTTCCCCAAGCGTGAAATAGCTGAATTTGCTACACTTTTTGCGGTGGCATATTTATTCAAAATAGTGTTTGCACAGGCGTGGTTTTCTGTGCAAACACTTCTTGTTTTTATCACAATTTGGGCGTTTTTGAAGAGTATTTACTTCATTTTCGAAAATTCTACCCAACTACTCATTGCCACTTCCGAAGATATTGCTTACCACAAATTCTTATTTTTAATGACTTATAATATCGGGCAAATGACGCTTTCATTTGGCGTGGATTTTTTCTGTTTGTACGAAGTTGATAAAAGTAGTTTTGTGGGTGTAATGCCCGAATTTGGCACTTTTGAAAAAGCCTTTGAGTTTTTTTATTTTAGTGTGCTAAATTTTACATTCTTCGGCTACGGAGATTTGATGCCTGCCACTGTTCCTGCTAAAATCATCGTTTTGATGGAAGTAATTATCGCTTTTTTGACGATAATTTTTATTCTTTCTGATTTTATTTCGATGAAAGATTCACTTAAAAAATTGAAGAAATAGGATGAACAAT
>NZ_JBMLRC010000256.1:0-13371 GCF_049241225.1 Emticicia sp. | reverse complement strand
GAGCGTGCTATCATTGATAACACGCTCGTTTTTTATTGAATGATTCTGATTTTAGGCCATTTTCAAAGCTTCAAAACGTTTTTGTAATAAGGCAAATCCTCCAAATAACACTCCCGAAAAGAATAAATCACCTAAGATTTGGTTTTTCAAAAATGGCAAACCTGCGGTGTAGGAAGCAATTATTCCACTAAGATTATGAGGATAAGTTCCTAAACTTTGGTCAGCAATCGCTGATTCCGGATATAAAAATGCAAAGTTCGTAATCAGAAAGAAAATCAATGAGCTGATTAATGATGCCGAGATCACACGTGCAGGATTTACATTTTTCAGTAAAACCATTCCTACAACCGATACTAAAGCAAAAGCTGCATAAACAATGTACATTCCCGAGTGAAAACCCCAACCAGTGGTTATTTCGAGGATTGTATCGCTCAATAACATGGCACCCATTGGTACAGCAATTGCTTGCCAACGATTGGTAAAATACGCACCACCAAACAACGCAATAGCTGCAATTGGTGTAAAATTAAATGGATGTGGAATAAATCTGGCCATTGCTGCCAAAATTACGATTGCCACTAATGTTGAAAAACGTGTAATATTCATTTTATAATACTTAATGTTAAATGCTTAATGATGATTGATTAAAAAGTTGGTAGAATGAAATTTAATGCAAAAATACAACTCATTAATCATTCATCATTAATAATTCATCATTATTTTAAGACCCAAGTATCTTTACTACCACCACCTTGTGAAGAATTTACTACCAAAGACCCTTTTTTCAAGGCTACACGAGTAAGTCCACCTGGGGTTACGTGAATGCCATCGCCGTAAAGGATATATGGACGTAAGTCAACGTGGCGACCTTCGAGGCCATCTTCAACTAAACAAGGGCTGCGAGAAAGCGAGATTGTTGGTTGGGCAATGTAATTTCTTGGGTTTGCTTGTATCAAGCCTCTAAATTTCTCATGTTCTTCTTTACTGGCTTTCGGGCCAATCAACATTCCGTAGCCACCTGCTTCGTTGGCTTCTTTTACTACCAGTTTTTCGATATTTTCGAGTACATATTTCATCGAATCTGGTTCGCCACACAAATAAGTTTCTACATTCGGAATGATGGCTTCTTCTCCTAAATAATATTTTATGATTCGTGGTACGTAAGCATAAACAACTTTATCGTCAGCTACGCCCGTACCTGGGGCATTGGCTAAACCAATATTTCCTTTTTTATAGACATCAAATAAACCCGGAATACCAATCAATGAATGCGGGTTAAAGGTTTTTGGGTCTAAGAATGTATCATCTATTCTTCTATACAACACATCTACAGTTTTGAAACCTTTTGTTGTTCGCATTTTCAGATAGTCGCCAACTACTACCAAATCTCGGTAATCGACTAATTCAACGCCCATTTGCTGAGCCAAGTATGAATGCTCAAAATAAGCAGAGTTATAAATTCCGGGTGTAAGTACTGCCACGGTAGGGTCGGGGCGACCGGAAATATAGCTTAAAACTTCAAGAAGTTTAGCTGGATATTCAGAAATCGAACGAACGTTAGTCTGAGATAGTACATCAGGGAAAGTTTGCTTCGATAACTCACGATTTTCGAGCATGTATGATACACCCGACGGGCAGCGGAGGTTATCTTCAAGAACCGTAAAAACGCCGTTGTTATCTCTGATAAGGTCAGTTCCTGTGATATGAATCCAAACGCCTTTTGGGGGAGTGAGCCCTTTGCACTCGGGCAAGAAACCTTTACTCGATTCGATGATCTCACGGGGAATTATTCCATCACGAATAATTTTCTGCTCATTATAAATATCTTGTAAAAACAAATTTAGAGCAGTAATTCGCTGTACTAAGCCTTTTTCAAGATTGTCCCATTCTTGAGAATCTATTATTCGAGGGACGATATCAATTGGGATAATTCGCTCCGTTCCGCCATCTTCAGAATAAACATTAAATGTGATACCTGCCGAGACCATCGAACGTTCTGCCGCTTTTTGTTTATTCTTCAAATTTTCGAAAGCAAGACTTTCAATCGTGCTTTTAAGATGCTGATTTCCCGTACGAGGGTTCGATTCGGGTGTAATCATTTCATCGAAGAAATTATCGGTTTTGTAGTTACTAAAATTGTAATTCATACGTTTTCTTTGGTCTTTGAGTAATTGAAATCCTAAAATAGGATTAATATGTTTAAAAACAAAAGCTATTGATTATAATTATTTACTTTTGTAGACCGTTTAAATTAAATCATGGAGCCTAACCAATAACTGTCCTTTTCCGCCGAAAATGAGAATCTTTGTTTGTATTTTTTTTCTGACTTCTCCAATATATGCTCAACAATGGCTTGGAATTTCGACAAGTAATTATGCAGGCACTTACGGATTGTCGTCGAATCCTGCCAATGTTGCCGATTCTCGATACAAGTTTTTTTTGAATGTGGGCGGAGCAAACGTTGATTTTATTAATAATTATGCCGCATGGGCCGCTCCATATTCGTTTATTGGATTAGTGACTAATACAGTTCCGGATCAGTACCGAGCACCTAATGGCTTACCAGGTTTCAGAAAAACATTCATCAAAGAAGCCCAAAATAAGCCTAATTCGGCGGCGTTTGGTGCGGTTGATGTCAAAGGACCATCATTAATTTACACATTCGAAAAAGCCCAATTTGCTATTGGGCTGACTTCAAGATTTAGGACACTTATAAACCTAAATAATACTACCGCCGAGGTGGCTCGTGTAATGGTGAATGGTACATTCATGCCTAGTTTATACGGAGTCTCTCAAGATGATAATCATTTTTCTTTAAATCTCAATGGTTTTACAGAAATGGGCTTGACACTCGGGGCTGTGATTCGGGAACAAGACCAAGATTTTTTTAAAGTTGGTTTAACGGTTAAAAGACTCAATGGAGTTATGAATATTCATTATCTAGCGTCTGATGTAGATTTTAGAATAGATGAAGTTGCAGGCAGGCCTCTACGGCAAAATTTATTATTCAAAAATGTTGTTGGTACCTACGGCACAACTAATAGTGAGGCATTTCAAATGTTAAGTTTTAGTCCTGAATGGCTATTTGGCAATCTACCAGCAGGAATTGGCTACGGCTTTGATATTGGTGCTGTGTATGAATTTCGTCCAGAATTTGATAAATACGATGTGAAAATCAATGGAAAATGGCGAATGGATGGCACAAAAAATAAATATCTTTATAAAATAAGTGTGGCATTGGTTGATATCGGGGCAATAAATTATAGTAATCCAGATTATGTAAAAGTAACCCAAATAGCTGAGTCAAATGTTTTGATTCCTCCCGGAACTTTTAATAAAATAGATTCTCCCAATCGTCTTTATAATCAAATGAACACTGCTTTTGGTTTGAGCGACACTGATTATCAATCTTCATTTAAAACTTCTTTGCCGTTGGCTTTATCTACAAACTTTGACTATAAGTTTTCAGAAAAAATTTATCTGAATACCACATGGATTCAGAGTTTAACAAACACCAAAGGACTAGGAATGACCCAACCTTCAATGATTGCATTTATTCCTCGATTTGAATCCAAAATTTATGAATTGGCAATGCCAATTGCCTTACAGAATGGCTACCGTAATCTGACTATTGGATTAAGTGGGAGAGTAGGCCCATTATTTATAGGAACCGAGAACTTAGGTGGAGTTTTAAATTTTGGTAATCCACGCGGTATCAGTGCTTATTTCGGCCTTTTTTTGCCCATCTACCGCAGACTACCTGCTAGCCCCAATGGTTGTTATGTTGAGCAACTACCAAGTCTTCGTGATAATCTGAGAAATTTTTTTAATAAAAGAAACCAAAAGAGAAGGTGGAATAAGATTCGATAATTTGGTAACTTTTTAATCAAATTTTAATCTTAATTTTATAACACACTATACTCTGCCATTCAATTTTACGACTGAAAAATGTAAGTTAGATTAAATTAAAAAAATATGGCAGCGATTAAAGTCCTATTGGTTGAAGATGAATTACGTTTGGCAGAATACGTAAAAAAAGGTTTAGAAGAAAGTGGTTTTTTCGTCGATGTGGCCTATGATGGGCAAATCGGTAGAAGTTTGGCACTATCTAACACCTATGACCTCATGGTTTTTGATGTCAATCTACCCAAAATTAGTGGAATTGAACTCACCAAAAGGCTTCGTGCCGAACATATCAAAACTCCCATAATGATTTTAACTGCTATGGGAACTACACAAGATAAATTGTTGGGTTTTGATTCGGGAGCGGATGATTATTTAGTGAAACCTTTCGATTTCTTAGAACTTATCGCTCGCCTCAATGCTCTCTACCGCCGTTCGAGAGAAGGAAACGAACTCAAGCGTAATCTTCAAGTTGCCGATTTAGAATTAGACCTAAATGAAAAAAATGCCCGCCGAGGTGGACAATTAATTCCACTAACATCTAAAGAATTTATGTTGTTGGAGTTTTTCATGCGAAACAGCGGTAAGGTAGTTTCGAGAATCGAAATTGCTGAAAAAGTTTGGAACTTAAATTTCGATACAGGTACCAATACGATTGATGTTTATGTGAATTTTTTGCGTAAAAAAATCGACCAAAACTTCTCAGCAAAACTCATTCATACGGTAGTTGGTAGAGGCTATATGATGAAAGGTTAGTGTTTGTTAACTTACTCATAATAAAATAATTAAGTAGTCCACGGTCAATAGTCGACAAGTCCACAGAAAGTTAATGGGCTTATAAACAGCCTCTTAGCTATTTATAGAATTGTCGATTATATCAATCTTATTACTTAACTCATTAGTTGACGTGTTTTTTTGTACAAAAACGAACTCAATTAATGAGTTTTTTTCTTTTAATCTTTTTTTAATATTCCTTTAAAATCGACTTGATATTCAAAGACCAATTTTACCGCATCAAAATTAAAGAATGCGATGAAAAAATTGATTTTTGTTTTACTCCTTTTGAGTTTCAAAGTATCGGCACAAAACGATACACTCAAGATTTCGCTCAATCAAGCCGAAAATGCTTTTTTACAAGAAAACCTACAATTAATTGCTGCAAAACTGGGTATTTCTGAGGGTCGAGCATACGAAATTCAGGCGGGTTTGCGTGTAAATCCGAACCTTTATTTTGAACACATGCCATATAACTCACAAAGCCGAGAATTGGGTGGTTTGAGAAAGAGCAATGCCGAACAGATTGTTCAATTTCAATATTTATTGCAAGTCGCTCAAAAACGCCAAAAGGCAGTTTCGTTGGCACAGGCCAATACCGAACAAGCCGAAAATAGTTTTCGAGAATTAGTTCGTAATCTTCAATATCAACTTCGTTCGTCTTTTTATGATTTATATTTTACCAATCAGGCATTGGCTATGTATGAGCAGGAAATGTCTTCGCTGCAACAAACCCTCAGTGCTTATCAGGAGCAGTACAATAAAGGCAATGTGCCGCTCAAAGATTTAGCAAGATTAAAGGCGTATTTGGTTACTTTAAATACCGAAAAACAAACGCTCATCCAACAGAGATTTGATGACGAAAGAGATTTGGGCTTTCTGATTGGAGCGAAAAACAACTATCTGATTCAACCAATCATAGAAGGACAAATTAATAATGCCGATATTAATAAGTTCACCATCAGTGATTTATGGAATATTGCCTCCGAAAATCGCTATGATTTGAAAAGTACACTTACCCAACAAAAAATCGAAGAACGTAATTTATCATTACAGATGGCTAATCGTAAGCCTGACCTAACGTTTCAGATGACATACGACCGAAATGGTGGTTACGTACAGAATTATGTTGGGGTAGGTGTGAGTATGAATCTACCACTTTTCAATAAAAATCAAGGAAACATTCAAGCAGCACAGATAAGAATTCAAGAAGCCGAAAATATACAAAATTCGTATCAGTTGAAGGTCGAGAAAGAAGTACAAAATGCTTATCATAAAGCACATCAGGCCGATGAAGTTGCCAAAACGATTGACGGTAAATTTAGCGAAGACTTCTCGAAACTCATCGGTGGAGTGCTTGATAATTACCGCAAACAAAACATCACAGTTGTCGAATTTATCGACTTTTTCGATTCTTACAAGCAAACCATTCTTCAGTATAATCAACTCCAAAATGATAGAGTTTCGGCTTTTGAGAACCTCAATTATGTAGTTGGTAAAACAATTTTAAACTAAAAATTTCTTCAAGTTAGAAAAGATAAAACCTAAATAAAATCATGAAAAATTCATTGAAAACATTGTCTATTAGCCTATTGATGGTGTCGATTTTTTCGACAGCCATGACGGGTTGCGGAGAGAGTCAAGCTAAACAAGAACCAAACGAAGCCGACAAACCGCTAAGTTTAGATGCCGAAACTTACAAAAATCTCAAAACCGAGCCTGCTGAAATGAAAACTGTTAATCAAGTTTTGAATCTTACAGGAAAAATAACCTTCGACCAAGATGGTGTAGTTAAAGTTTTTCCTTTGGTTGGCGGACACATCGAGGATGTAAAAGTTGAACTGGGCGATTACGTGACCAAAGGCCAGGTGTTGGCAGTAATTCGTAGTGGCGATTTAGCCGATTTAGAGCAACAAGCCATTGCGGCCAAAAGTGGTTTATCAGTAGCTCAGAAAAACCTTCAAGTATCAGAAGACATGACTAAATCGGGATTGTCGTCGCAAAAAGAATTATTGGCTGCTAAAGAAGGTGTAGAAACTGCCAAAGCTGAAGTAAACCGAGTGGCCGAAAGAAAGAGTATTTTGGGTGGAAAAGGAATGTTATATATCATGAAAGCTCCTACCAATGGTTTTATTGTAGAAAAAACTGCCGCAGCAGGAATGGAGCTGAGAGGCGATGACCCCGAAAATTTATTTACAATCAGTAATCTCGACCAAGTTTGGGTGATGGCCAATGTTTATGAGTCTGATATCGCCAACGTACATTTAGGTCAAGAAGCCAAGATAACAACTATCTCATTTCCAGATAAAATCTATACTGGCAAAGTTGATAAAATCTTTAATACGCTCGACCCAATGAACAAGACTGAGAAAGTAAGAATCCAACTTACAAACAAAGATTTTCAGTTAAAACCCGAGATGTTTACTAATATTTTGGTCGAATATGGCGGAACCGAGCAACGATTGGCTGTACCGAGTAAGGCAGTAGTATTTGATAATAATCAAAACTATGTTGTGGTGAAAGAAAACGACCAACTGGCCATAAAACCAATAACAGTCTATAAAACCGTGGGCGATAAAACATTTATAAGCAGTGGTTTGGCCGTAAATACTCCTGTTATTATCGAAAATCAACTTACACTATTTCAGGCCTTGAATCAGTGAACAGACCATTTATATTTTATTCACAAAAGCCTCGAAAGGGGCTTTTGCCTTTTAATACCTTTTTAATCTTCCCTTAAAACTCCTTTCAGATACCCACGACACCTTTGTACTATCAAAATAAATAAGGAGCGTCATGAATAAGTTTATCAAAGGGATTCTCTCATTTTCCCTCAAAAACAAATACTTTATCTTCTTTGCCACACTTTTGGCAGTAATTGGCGGTTGGATTGCCTATCAAAATACACCGATTGAAGCATTTCCCGATGTAACCAATACCCAGATAACGATTATTACACAATGGCCAGGCCGAAGTGCCGAAGAGGTCGAGAAATTCGTGTCGATTCCTATCGAAATTGGCTTAAATCCTGTTCAGAAAAAAACTGATATTCGCTCAACGACCGTTTTTGGTTTGTCGGTCGTAAAAGTAATGTTTGAAGACGGAGTTGATGATGCTTTTGCTCGTCAGCAAATCAATAATCTTATCGGAAGCGTTAGCCTCCCCGAAGGTGTTGACCCTGATATTCAACCACCTTATGGCCCAACTGGCGAGATTTTCAGATATACACTCGAAAGCAAAGACCGCAGTGTAAAAGAACTTAAAACCCTACAAGATTGGGTAGTTGAGCGTCAGTTAAAAGGTGTAGCAGGTGTAGCCGATGTAGTGAGTTTTGGCGGTGAAGTAAAAACTTACGAGATTAGTGCCAACCCGCATTTATTGGCTGATTATGATGTTACTCCGCTCCAACTTTATCAAGCAGTTGCCAACTCAAATGTCAATGTTGGTGGAGATGTAATCGAGAAAAACTCTGAGGCCTATGTAGTCAGAGGCATTGGTTTGCTCAAAGGCGTAAGCGACATAGAAAAAATTATCATCAAAAGTGCTAATGGAGTACCTATTACGGTTAAAAATGTAGCTACCGTAACCGAATCGGCCTTACCACGACTCGGACAAGCGGGTAGAGATGCCCAAAACGATGTGCTTGAATGTATCGTTGTCATGAGAAAAGGTGAAAACCCAAGCCAAGTGATTGAGAATGTTAAGGCAAAAATCGAAGAACTAAACACCTCAATTTTGCCGAAAGATGTAAAACTCAATACGTTTTATAACCGTGAAACCCTCATCAATTTTGCTACGCACACCGTTACCCACAATTTGCTCGAAGGTATCTTGTTTGTAACCTGTATCGTGTTTCTGTTCATGGCCGATTGGCGTACAACCGTTACGGTTTCAATCGTTATTCCCTTAGCATTGTTGTTTTCATTTATTTGTCTTCGTCTGAAAGGAATGTCGGCCAATTTGCTCTCAATGGGAGCGATTGACTTTGGAATCATTGTCGATGGGGCGGTTGTAATGGTCGAAGGAATCTTTGTGGTTTTAGATAATCTTTCTCACCAAATTGGCATGGAAAGATATAACAAGCTTTCAAAACTCGGTATCATTCGCAAAACTGGTACCGAAATGGGAAAAGCCATTTTCTTTTCAAAACTCATTATCATTACTTGTTTGATTCCAATCTTCTCGTTTCAAAAAGTAGAAGGCAAAATGTTTTCACCATTGGCCTGGACGCTCGGTTTTGCCTTGCTCGGTGCCTTGATTTTTACACTCACACTTGTGCCTGTTTTGGCCAGTATTTTACTGAAAAAGAATGTTCGTGAAAAACATAATCCTTTCGTTTTGTTCATCGAAAAATGGGTAATGAAAGCTTTCAATTTTGTGTTTTTGCACAAACGCAAAACCCTTCTCGTGACGGCCATTATTGTAGCGGTTGGCTTGTTTAACTTTAAGTTTTTAGGCTCAGAGTTTTTACCCGAACTCAACGAAGGCTCAATCTATGTGCGTGCCAGTATGCCAATGAATATAGCCCTCAACGAGTCGGTAAGATATACCAACGAAATGCGTCAGGTTTTCAGAAGTTTTCCCGAAGTAAAAGGTGTGATTTCGCAAACTGGCCGACCAAACGATGGAACAGACCCTACTGGATTTTATAATATTGAATTTTTGGTAGATATTTTCCCGAAAGAAGACTGGAAAAGAGATATTTCAAAAGAACAACTCATTGCTCAGATGCAAGAACGCTTGAAGAAATTTACGGGTGTAAACTTCAACTTCTCGCAACCAATCATGGATAACGTAGAAGAAGCTGTTTCGGGCGTGAAAGGTAGTATTGCCGTGAAAATCTATGGTCAAGACCTTGTATTGATGGAGAAAAAAGCCAAAGAAGTATATAATCAGTTGGCAACCGTGCGTGGTATCGAAGACTTGGGCGTGATTAAAAACATAGGCCAGCCTGAACTCAGAATTGAACTTGACGAAGATAAATTGGCACTTTATGGCATTCAAAAAGGTGATGCTCAGGCCGTTATCGAGATGGCGATTGGTGGAAAAGCTGCAACTCAGATTTATGAAGGCGAACGAAAATTTGATTTGAGAATCAGGTTCCAACAAGAATATCGCAAATCTGATTCTGAAATTGGCGATTTATTGATTCCGACGATGAATAACACACAAATTCCGTTGAAAGAAATTGCCAAAATCTATTATAATACTGGACCAATTTTGGTTTTCCGTGAAGCTAACCAGCGTTTCAATGCCGTAAAATTCTCAGTTCGTGGACGTGACATGGGAAGTGCCATCGCAGAGGCTCAACAAAAAGTAAATGCTCACGTAAAGTTACCAAATGGCTATTCGATGAAATGGGCGGGCGATTTTGAGAATCAACAACGTGCCACTAACCGCCTCGTTCAAGTAGTGCCAGTTAGCTTATTGCTCATTTTCTTGATATTGTTTGTATTGTTTGGCAATATCAAAGATGCTGGAATTGTGCTTGTCAATGTACCGTTTGCAATCATTGGCGGAATCGCTTCTTTGCTCATTTCGGGTACAAACTTTAGTATTTCGGCAGGTATTGGGTTCATTGCATTGTTTGGTATTTGTATTCAAAATGGCGTAATCCTGATTTCGGTTTTCAAGAAGAACCTACATAATCGAATGAGCTTGAGCGAGTCTATCACAAAAGGTGTGGTTTCCAGAATTCGCCCAGTAATCATGACCGCCATGATGGCTGCCATTGGTCTGATTCCAGCGGCTATTTCAAAGGGAATTGGTTCAGAAACCTCAAAACCACTCGCTATTGTCGTAATTGGAGGTTTGATAACCGCCACCGTTTTGACCTTGCTGGCATTCCCGATAATATTCTATGTATTTTATCGAGAAAAATTAACTGAGAACTAATACCGAATGGGTTGAGCTTGCTCGACCCATTTGTTTGATAGCTGTCGCAAGTTTATTTACTTTGTATCCTATAACTGCGAATTGAAGGCATTGTTGCCCGATTTGCTTCACAAAGCATTCCAATGAAAATTGTTGATAAACAAACCATCCGAATCCCGACAATTTTGAGTATTGCTCTCATTTTATTTTCGGCCAATATTTATCTTTTTTATAGCAATTTCCGAGAAAACGAGTTTTATCTCTATCTCCGAAACAACGCTATTACGTTAGAAAAAATGATTATTGATAAAGGACTGAGCGGTGAAGACGTCAGGACTTTGGATGATATGAAAGAAAATATTTATACCCAAGAGCAATTTGTCATTTATGACTCGACTGGCACTGTTATTTTCAAATCAAGATATGCCGTTACGCACCTAACCGATAAGCTTAGAAAAGAGGTTTTCAAACACGAAGTCGAATTTAAGAAAGACGGCTATGAGCGAACCCTGTTTTTAAGCCGCAATAATAAATACAAACAGCTATTAATCATAGAAGCAGCAGGCTACGATTTATCGGGGTTCAATAAACAACGCAACTTGCTTTATATTCTTATTATCGGCTCAGCTTTATTGATAAGTATCATTACGCTTACTACCAGGTATTACATCAGAAAAGATTTAAAACCGATTGGCCAAATTGCTAAACGGATGAAAAAGATTTCGAGTAAAAACCTGCAATCACGTATTCCTGAATCTAATTTGGATAACGAAATTGGTCAAATGGCACATACTTTCAATGATTTGCTCGACCGCCTTGATTATGCTTATACCCAGCAACGCAATTTTGTCTCTTACGTAACGCACGAACTTCGCACACCATTGTCGATTTTGCTCGGAAATGCCCAAGTTACGCTCATGAAAGAGCGTAGCGTTGAAGAATACAAGCAGACCGTTGAGAACTTTCAACTCGATATCAATAATATGATAAGCTTAGTAAATAGCTTGCTTGAGTTGGCTCGTATGAATGCCGATGCTCAATCGGTGCCGTTTACTGAAGTGAGGGTTGATGAAGTACTTTGGGCTGCTTCGGATTTAGTCAAGAAGAATCAACCAGAATATCATATTAATATCGAATTCGACCAAATTCCTGATAATGACGAGTCGATGATTGTCAGTGGAAACGCCGAGTTGCTGGTGTTAGTTTTCAGAAATCTAATGGAAAATGCTTGTAAATACAGTAATAATAAGCGAGTTGAAACAAAGATTTCGTATGATAGTAGCAAAGTGAAAATTGATTTTATTGACCAAGGTGTGGGAATGACTAAGCAAGAAACCGAACATATTTTTGAGGCATTCTACCGAAACGAAAAAACAAAAGAAATTTCGGGGCATGGCATAGGTTTACCGCTTACCCAACGTATTGTGGAGATTCACGCAGGAAAAATCTCGGTTCAGTCAGAAGAAGGAGTGGGGTCTATATTTACGGTTGAGTTTCCTATCAAAAATATTTATTGAGTTTTAACTGAGTTTTAATTTTCGTTTGAAATACCATTAAGTACCACCAATTACTTTTGAATCACAAAGCCAAACAGTGGTTTGGATGAGTCAATTCTTAAATTTTTAAAGGTATGAAAAAGAATATTTTGTTGGCCGCAATGGTAGCCATTTTCGCCACAAGTGCATTTGCACAAACTACTCCAGAAACTTCTAAAAAAATTGCAAGACTCGGAAAGAAAGAAGACCGCATTACGGAGCGTCAAGCTGCCGATGAAGTTAGAAAGGAGCATAAAGCCGCCAAGAAAGAGGAGAAAGCAATGCATCGTGCAGCAGCGAAGGAAGTAAAAAAAGAAGCTAAACAAAGCAAATAAAAGATTATTTGTAATGTAACTTTGTTACTCACGCACAAAACTTGTGAGCAAGGTATCAAGCATACCTTGCTTCATTTATTTTAGAACTTTTATGAAAATATTGATTGTAGAAGATGAACTCCGTTTGGCCGAGTTTATCAAACGTGGACTTGAAGAACACACACACTTAGTAGAAATAGCTAAAGATGGCGAAATGGGTCTCAAAATGGCTTTTGATAACGATTATGACGTAATCATTATGGATGTGAACATGCCAAAAATGAATGGTTATGACGTGACTCAAACTATCAGAAGCGAAAAGCAAAATACGCCAATTTTGATGCTAACCGCCATGGGTACGCTCGATGATAAAGCCTTAGGTTTTGATGCCGGCATTGATGATTTCTTGGTGAAACCATTTCAGTTTCAAGAACTTCTGATGCGGTTGAACGCCTTGCATCGCCGTAGTGCAATGGTGCAGCACCAAGTAAAGCGAAACATGATGAAAGTTGCTGATTTAGAACTCGAGCTAACGGCTCGCACCGTTGTGAGAGCAGGCAAAGATATTTTACTTACTGCTAAAGAATACGCTCTACTCGAATACTTGATGATTAACCACAATCGAGTGGTTTCGAGAGTAGATATTGCCGAAAAAATATGGGATACCGACCTCGACCCAGCCAGCAATACAATTGACACATACATCAATTTTCTTCGTAAAAAAGTTGATAAAGATTTCTCTCCAAAACTTATTCATACTATCGTCGGGATGGGGTATATCTTAAAAGAATGACTGGTTTTAAATTGCTGATATCCAGTTGTTTAAGTAGTCTACAGTCAATAGTCGACAAGTCCACAGAAAGTTAATGGGCTTATAAACAGCCTCTTAGCTATTTATAGAATTGTCGATTATATGAATCTTATTACTTATATTTCGTTTTCTGCTCGTTTTTATTTTTAATCACTCTTTA
>NZ_JBMLRC010000255.1:0-1117 GCF_049241225.1 Emticicia sp. | reverse complement strand
CAGCTCGTTGGGCTCATAACCCAAAGGTCACAGGTTCGAGTCCTGTTCCCGCTACTAAGGAAGACTTTACAGGTCTTCCTTTTTTGTTTTTAGTCGTTTACGCCCTTAAACCTCCCAAAACTTGTTTTTGTGCTGGTGCTTTACGTTTATCTGTTATTAGTTTAATGTTTAGCACTTGTTCAATATCAGTGAGGGTGTCAAGCGTAAAATTATGCGTACCGCTCAACCACTTTGTTATTTCAGAGGGTTTTCTACCTACTTTTTGGGCAAATTCTTTCTTTGCCATACCTTTTTCCACAAGTGTATCGGCAATAATTGAAGCAATACGCATTTTACGGTCGGTACGAGCTTGCTCTTCGGGTGTTATTTCTGCTAATAGGTTATCTAATAATGCCATGATTTTATTTTTTAGTCTTCGTTATCATCAAATGTTAAATTGCCTGTAAAATCATCATAATGATTATTCCATCGTAATTCGCCCTCTTTCATCGCTTTTGTTAATATTTTTGAAATTTGGCGTAATACATAGTTTTCATGTTTTAGTTTTGGGTCGTCTTGTAAAGCCCTTACATTTTTGGGTCCTCCACCCCCTAAAATCAAAACTATTGAACCATAACGGATACAATAAAGTCTTAGTTTGCGATTTGTATCATCATAGAGTGCTTCTACACCATCACCTAATGTACCTTCGGCTTTTTTGAAATAATGCTCTTTTGCTCCTTCTTTTTTAGCAATACTGCTTACTCGCTGTAATATTTCGAGTAATTCTGGTTTGTGTTTTTCTGTGTTTTCCTCTAAAAAGTTATCAAACAAAGATTTGCTTTCGTTTTCGAGTAAAACCGAATAGATTTTGGTCTTTTGTCCACTTAATTGGTTGATTTTGATTAGTTTAAATTTCACTTATAACTAAATTTAAGTATCAAAGATATAACAATTTTTCTCAAATAAAATTCACTTATAACTAAAACGATTTAAATGTAGAAAATCTTTTTTGAAGTCAAATTTATAAAATTGGTTGTTTTTTAGAATGATACTGCCCTATATCTAACTATTAGCCAAGCTTTTTTCTCCCTCAATTCATAGCAAATCTACTTTTTCTTCCCCAATTTTGGGGTAA
>NZ_JBMLRC010000254.1:24360-33676 GCF_049241225.1 Emticicia sp. | reverse complement strand
TTTAATAAGATAATACAAAAACAAAAAAGGAGAGCTTTTAACGGCTCTCCTTTTTTGTTAAATACCAAGCCAAACTTAATTGACAAATAGGTAAATTGTGGACTATTTACTATTTATAACTCTTTAATCTTAATGCTCTTAAACGACACCATATCTCCGTGGTCTTGAAGAGCAATTTTTCCCTTAGCATGAGCTTTTGCGAAGTCCCAACTGGCAAATTTGCTTCTGGCTACCATCACCTGCCAATCGGTGCTACCGTATTCGTATTCAACCATTTTCTTGCCATTCAACCAATGTTCAACATGATTATCTTTTACAATGATTTTACCAGTATTCCACTGCCCTGCTGGCTTTACAACCGTTAGGTCGGCAGGAACCTGCATATCGTAGTTTGCGGCGGTTTTCTGCACATCTTTTATCGGTGACGGGTAATTCTTATCATCAATAATTTGGTACTCTGGCCCCGACATGTACGAAGCTTTGGCATCGGGTGTTTCCAACACTTTATATATGACACCACTATTGCCTTTAGGTGCCACTTTAAATTCAAAAGTCAACTCAAAATCTTCGTATTCTTTATCCGAAACCAAATCTCCATTTCCACCGTGTGTCATTAATATGCCATCCATTACGTGCCAACCCTTTACTGTTGTTTCGTGCCAAGTATGCCAGCCGTTGGTCGTTTTACCGTCAAACAAGTTTACTGTTTTGCCTTTTTGGGCATGGGCAAAAGTGCTACAAGCAACAAGTGCCAAAACCATTATTTTTTTCATTGTTTTAGAGCGTTGAATTTTAAAATTTTTGAAAGACCTACTTTATATCTTTGAAAGTTTTTAAAATTAAGAAGATGCTTTTGAATTAGCAAATTTGTAGGAGCTATTAGTCAAGCTGAATTATTTACCAACAGATAAATGACCAGTATTATTATCTTCAACTATTTTAAGTAAAAGAATCGTTCTGGCACTACCAATCGAAATAGCAGTTGTAGGAGATGTAAAAACAGTTTCGTAAATATTAAATGCCTTATTGAGTTTTTCACCAAAGACTTGATAATTGCCAGTTTTATCTCCCAATACGACTTGACCGTTGCAAGCAGAATAAATTTCGTATTTTTCGTTGGCTACACGGCCCCAAAGTAAACCAGAAGTAGGAATCTCCAACTTTTGCTTTTGGTTGTGAATACGGCCTTTTTTTCCCATCCAGCCGCCCATTGCGATAAAGTCTTTCGAGTTTTCAAACTGAATTTCGTGGAAGATGCTATTACCTATTTTTTGTTTCTTGTCCCATTGCTCATTTTCAAAAGCATACAAATGAGTTTTGTTGGGTGTGTACATCAAAGCATAAACCTTTTTATCGAATTCATTGTATTTTACGCACCACACCATTTTGAAGGCATTCTTATACACACGTTTCCAAGTTCTGCCTCTGTCGGTTGTTTTCAGAATAAAGCCAAACGGAACTGTCTTTTCGGAATGTGCAATGGCAGAATTACCTCCACAGATAAAAGCTGTTGAATCATTCACAATCGTAAGATTATAGAAACACGCTTTTTCGTAGCCTTTGATTTTGATTGTTTCCCAAGTATTGGTAGTCAGATTATGCTTATAAACAACGCCTTTATCGCCACTAATGATCAGGTTTTCTTTATCGAAATGGTCTAATTTATAAATATCAACGTTTTCGCTGGGGTAGCTGATGTTCGAAAGGTTTCCTTCGGTGTCGATAGATTTGAGTGTGCCATATTTCCCTCCTATCCAAAATTTGTCGCCTACGGGTATGATATCATAGTAAGACGAATCCGAATAGGATGTCCCTTGTTGTAATACCTGAATATTTACCTTTTGGGAGTATGAAACACCGCAGGTTAAAAATAGTAATAGGCCGAAAGTTATTTTAGGTAAAAGTTTCAACAAATGGCAGCTTATAAGTAATGGTGGTTGAATTCTATCAAATCACAAAAATAGATACTTGTAGGGATTCTGCAAATAAATTCAAATCATTTTACTAAGAGCAAGGGCAAATGCAAAAAAATGAAGCGAAAAATAAGGTTACGGAGAAAACCATCAAACTAATAAACTTGTGGAAGACTTCAACGCTTCTTAAAAAAATAACCAGTAACTAATCTCGATTAAGATTTTATCTCCAAAGCTTCGCAAGCACGGCGTGCTGCTTCTTGTTCGGCTTTCTTTTTGTTCCATCCCCCACCCTTACTCACAGCTTCGCCATCGACCGAAACCTGAGCCACAAATTCTTTGTGGTGGTGTTTGCCGTTTTCTTGAATAATCTCGAAAGTAACACGCTTGCCTTCTTGTTGCGACCAACTCAGAAGAATACTCTTGTAGTTTGTGTTAGTTTGAATGACCGTATCAAGGTCGAAGTAGTTGGCAAGAAGTTTTTTTAAGATAAACTTCTTCGTAAATCGAAACCCCTTATCTAAGTAAATTGCCCCGATAAGAGCCTCCATGGCATCGCCATACATTGAAGTGCGGTTGTGAGCGACTCTTTGTCCATCGAACTCAATGAGTCGCTCTAAACCTATCTTACGTGCTAAAATATTTAAAGATTCACGATTTACAATTCGAGAACGAATCTCAGTTAAGAAACCTTCATCTTTGAAAGGATATTTTTTGAAGAGGTATTCAGCTACAATCATACCCAAAACCGAATCTCCGAGGTATTCGAGTCTTTCGTTTGATTCTCTGAAACCACCAATATTTGTTTCTTTCGATGCAGAGGTGTGTCTAAAAGCAAGCTGATAGAGCAAAGAATTACCTGGCTTTTCGCCAATTATCTGCTCCACTGATTTTCTAAAACTGCGTTCTTTAGCATCAGTTTTGAAAAATCCCCAAAAAGAGTTACTAACTTCCGACAACACGATTCGTAATTAAATTTTCTTAAATATCAACGTAGCATTATGCCCACCGAAACCAAAACAATTACTCAAAACTACATCTATTTTTCGAGCTTTCGCAACATTTGGTGTCAAATCTATTCGAGGGTCAATTGATTCATCAATATTGAAGAGATTGATTGTTGGTGGAACTACCTGATGTTTGATTGCTAAAACTGCAGCAACCGATTCAACTGCACCAGCGGCACCCAATAAGTGGCCAGTCATTGATTTGGTTGAGCTGATACTCATTTTGTAAGTATGGTCGCCAAATAATTTTTCAATTGCCTTAATTTCTTGTGGGTCACCCAGTGGAGTTGATGTACCGTGCGTATTGATATAATCAACTTCTTCTGGTTTGATACCAGCATCATCAAGGGCATCTACCATTGATAAGTATGCACCTTCACCTTCTGGATGTGGAGCTGTAATGTGATACGCATCGGATGACATACCCCCACCGATGATTTCGCAATAGATTTTAGCACCACGAGCTACAGCGTGTTCGTATTCTTCTAAAATCAAGGCTGCACCACCATCGCCCAATACAAAACCATCACGGTCTTTGTCGTACGGACGAGAACCCGTTGCTGGGTCGTCGTTTCTTTCCGACATGGCACGCAGACCATTAAAACCACCGATACCCGCTTGAGTTACGGCTGCTTCTGAGCCACCAGAAATACAAAGATTGATTCTGCCCAAACGAATGTAGTTGAAGGCATCAATGATGGCATTGTTGGTTGAGGCACAAGCCGAAACCGTGATGTAGTTTGGTCCACGGAAACCATATTTGATTGAGATTTGGCCCGAAGCACTATCTGCAATCATTTTTGGAATAAAGAATGGGTTAAACTTCGGAGTTCCGTCGCCGTTCGAGAAATTGATAACTTCTTCTTCAAAAGTTTTCAAACCACCGATACCCGATCCCCAAATTACTCCTGCTTTATTTTTATTGATACTTTCTAAATCAAGACCAGAATCTTTGATTGCCTCTTCGGCAACTACCATTGCAAACTGGGTGAATAAGTCCATTTTACGAGCATCCTGACGTGGGATATACTTCGTAACATCAAAGTCTTTTACTTCACAGGCAAATTGCGTACGAAACTTACTTGCATCGAATCTGGTGATGGTAGCCGCTCCACTTTTGCCAGTTGATAGCCCTTGCCAAAATTCTTCTACCGTATTACCGATAGGTGTTAATGCTCCTAATCCTGTTACAACTACTCGTTTGAATGCCATAAAGTGTAAATGTTTTTGTCAAAGTAAAAGAATACAGAGTTCGAAGTACCGAGTTCGGATGGATAAATACGAAAAAGATTTAAGCATACCAAACTCGATACTCGGCACTCGGTACTAAGAATACTTATTTAGAATTTTCTTCCAAGTAAGTGATAGCCTGACCTACTGTCTGGATATTTTCTGCTTGGTCGTCTGGAATAGAGACATTAAATTCTTTTTCAAATTCCATTATCAATTCTACGGTGTCGAGTGAATCGGCTCCTAAGTCATTAGTGAATGAAGCTTCTGGAGTTACTTCTGATACATCAACGCCGAGTTTCTCAACGATAATTTGCGTTACTTTAGTTGCAATTGCTGACATTTTGAACTGTAGTTTGGTGAAAAACGACTGCAAAGAAAACGCTTTTAAACGAAAACAACAAAATACAGGAAATTTTTTTAGTACGAGAATTGTTTAGACCTTTGCAGTAGATTTTGTTAAATTGCTCTTTTGCAACGAAAAATTGGGTAAAATGTTATGAAAAATGCCCAATTTGCCTTGAAAAATATTCAGTTAACAAATAAAAGAATTGTTAATAATTATTATAAAAATAGACAAAGCATTGAAAATCAATCATTTAAAAAATCAGGATTCGGGCAATTTTTTCTTAATCGCTGGGCCATGTGTTGTTGAAGGGCGAGATATGGCGTTGGAAATTGCTGAAAAAATAAAATTAATCACTGACCGACTCGCTATTCCTTATATTTTTAAGGCATCTTATCGAAAAGCAAATCGTACTAAACTTGATTCGTTTACAGGCATTGGAGATGAGCTTGCTTTGGGGATTTTGAAAGAGGTTGGACAGACTTTTGAAGTACCGACCGTTACGGATATTCACGAATCAGAAGAGGCGGCTTTGGCGGCACAATACGTTGATGTTTTGCAGATTCCTGCTTTTCTTTGTCGTCAGACTGAGCTTTTGGTAGCTGCTGCAAAAACAGGCAAAGCAGTAAACGTAAAGAAAGGACAGTTTATGCACGGCTCGGGAATGGGTTTTGCCGTTGAAAAAGTAAAAGCCGTCAATCCAGATGCTGATGTGATGCTGACTGACCGCGGTAATTCGTTTGGATATTCAGATATTGTGGTTGATTATAGAAATATTGTTGAAATGCAAGCATTCAATGTGCCAATCGTGATGGACTGCACACATTCGCTTCAACAACCAAATCAATCGTCGGGTGTGACAGGCGGAAAGCCAGCTCTTATCGAGACAATTGCTAAGGCTGCCATTGCCGTCGGAGCAGATGGTATATTCATAGAAACGCATCCCAATCCATCGGTGGCGAAGTCAGATGGTGCCAATATGCTGGCTCTTGATAAGCTCGAAGGCTTGCTTGAAAAACTGTTAAGAGTACGAGAAGCAGTGAAATAATGCAACTTTTTCGAACATTCTGACCATAGAATAACAAATTGGGGGCTAATTTTCATTTTCAGAAAATGATTTCTATATTTGGTTATTGAAACGAAATGATGACTCCCAACCATCTTAATTTACAAATAATAATGGCAAAAAGAAAAGACATTCAGGACGAACCTGAACAGCAGATAAATATTGAGTTATCGGAAGAAATGGCCGAAGGTGTTTATGCAAACCTAGCAATGATTGCTCACTCGAATACCGAATTCGTAATTGATTTTATCAGATTAATGCCCGGTGTACCGAAGGCAAAAGTAAAGTCAAGGGTGATTCTGACACCCGAACACGCACAACGTTTATTGACTGCGTTGCAGGATAACATCGCTAAATACGAAGATAATTTTGGCAGTATCAGAGAAACAAATGAAGCATTGCCTTTTCCAATGAACTTTGGTGGCCCAATGGGCGAAGCATAACATTGTGGGGCGAACCGAGCGTCGGCCGCCTCCGAGTTTGCCTATAAATATAAAAAGCCTCGAATTTCGAGGCTTTTTATATTTATAGGGTTTATTTTACTCTGTTATATTTCTTTAAAATTTCGACAGTTTTATCAATCGGTAAGGCTTCAACTTTAGTGTTTTCAAAGCCTGTCAAAGTTTCTGCTGCAAAGAGTGAGTTGATGATAGCTTCTTCGGTTGCTTCGATTACTGCTTCAAAAAGTAAATCTAAGTCGTTGTTTCTCAATACTTTAAAAGTTTCATGCATAGAATCGGAATTGTGTGCTATTCTTAAATCTTCGGCCGTTGAAGCAGCAATTACATAGTCGCCGCTGCCGTTGGCTGCCATTCCTCCTGTTCGGCCTAAACCCAACATTGCTCGTGCGGCCAGACGCTTTAGATTTTTGGCACTGAGTGGGGCGTCGGTCAAGATTACAATCATACAAGAACCATCATCTTTGTAGGCTTCATCAATTTTGCTGAATTTGTGTTTTTTCATTTCGATGCCAACAGGTACGCCATTTACTTGAAGTACACCACCAAAATTAGATTGAACCAAAACCCCAACCGTATATCCACCTTTCGATTTTGGTAGAATCCTTGAAGAAGTGCCAATTCCGCCCTTAAACCCGAAGCAGACGGTTCCTGCACCTGCACCAACATTTCCTTCTTCCAGTGGCCCTGTTTGAGCCTTTTTGAGAGCTTCCAGTACGTGTTCTTTCGTAATAAATCTTCTACGTATGTCGTTCAGCCCGCCATCGTTGGTTTCGCCTACGATGGGGTTTACGCTTCTGACGTCTTTGTTTTCGGGAGATTGAAAAGTAAAATCAATGATTGCTGCCGAGGCTGTTGGTACTGAGAGTGTGTTGGTCAGTACAATCGGAGTTTCGATATTACCCAGTTCTTCTACTTGCGAATAACCCGCTAGTTTTCCGAAACCATTGCCGATATGAATAGCCGCAGGAATTTTATTTTGAAAGATATTTTTATCGTGTGGCAGAATGGCTGTTACGCCCGTGTGTACACCATCGGGTTGGTGGAAAGTAACTTGCCCGACCTTTACACCCGTAACGTCAGTAATGGCATTGAGTTTACCAGTGCGAAGTACGCCGATTTCGATGCCATAATCTCTTGCTCGTTTTTTTTGAGCAAAAATTGTGAAGTTTGATAGTAAACAAATGAAGAGTAGGAAGGGCTTATTCATTATTGGTTTTCTTTGGTTGATGTTTTTCAGTAAAGATAAAAGTTCTACTTAATCAAAACCAAAGAAAACCGTATTTATAGAGATTTACCACGGAGGCACTGATTACATGAATTAACACAGAGACAATTCTGTGAAAATCTATGTAATTCGTACCTCCGTGGTATAGTATAAACTTAACTTCAGAACTCAATGCCAAACCTTACAACCATTCGGCGGTAGTTTCTTACTTCGTTTGATTCTGTCCAGTAGAACTGGTCTTCGGTGCGTTCTTGTGCATACTCAGCACGTTGGAAACGATAACCAAAATTTAAGAGCCATGCCGAGCCATTTCGCATTGGAAATTTATAACCGATTGTTGGACAGATGATTAAGCCCCCCGTTGTCCTGAAACCTGTATTGTCTTCATTGAGCCAAATAGTAGAGTAGCCAGCATCTAAGCTGCCAAGCAAAATACTACCACCTTGCTTTTTCTGAACCAGATTTCTACGAATACCTGCCGAGATGGGCATCAGTACCGTTGGCCCATAAGAGTCAACACCGACCGTAAGACCAACCGCAGTTTTTGGGTTTAAATAAATTCCATTGAATGTCTGTAAAGAAAAATTTACTCTATTTTGAATTTGGTACAGAATGGGTTGAGGGTAGAAGCTTCTGTAGTAGGCATAAGTTTGGAATTTGCTTCGGCCCAAGAGAGTTCCGAGTTCGGTGATATTTACAAAAGGATGCTTTTTAAAGAAATCTTTTGTTTCTTTTTGTCCAAAAGATGGGAAAAAACTAATAATTCCCATCAAAGCTAAGATAAATGACTTTTTCATGATTTTGATTGGGTTTAGTTTTCTCGTTTTACAGCAATTACACTTAGTTGTTTCAAACTTTTAGGGTTTGAGGTATCGTATTGATACAAACCATCTTTACCGACCATCAAAAGGCGTTTTCCTTCGAGTGGAATTACATCGTAGGCATTAATCTTTTCGATGTGCTGTTGAAGCGTAATATTCGTGGCAGAGGTCGCATCAAAAGATTTTAGACCATACTGACTTTCACAAATAAAAAGATTCGGAAAATCAATACCTAAGCCTGCTGGCTGTTGCATTTGATAACTTTTGATGAGTCTTGGTGACGTAAGATTCGATACATTGACAACATCAAGTTGATTAGGGGCGTTTCCGCACCAACCTGTGCGAAGTGTTACGTAAGCGATATCCTCATGTACAACTACTGGGTCGCAGGCACGTGCGTGCTGGAAGATGGACAAACGTTCAGGTTTTTCAGGGTTTTTATTATCGAAAATGTACATCCCTGTATTTGAGCCGATAAACAGTTTGTCTTTGTAAGGAAAAATAGTTTCAATTCCCCAACCTAAATTGATTTTGCTCATTTGAGTGGGCTGATTAAGGGTTTTTATATTGAAAAGCAATAGGTCTGACTGCGAAACGGTGTATAGGTAATTGTCATAAATTGTAAAACGAGCCATTGAGCCGCCTGTTCCTGTTGCTCCTGCTGCCCCAGCAGCTCCGCTTGCACCTGAGGCTCCAGATTGTACGGCTCCATTTTTAAACGCTATATCATTACCATAATAATAAATCGGATTTACGTTACTTCCTTGTCCACAATCACTACGAACTTTTTCAGTTACGATTTTTACTTCGTAATCAGTAACTGTCTGATTTTGAGGGTTATAATACCAAGAAATGCCATCTGTAAGACCATTCTGAAAGACATCTTTTACTCGGCCCGTTTCTTTAACTGCTTTCGGATTGGTGATATCAAAAGCAACAATATCCATGTAATTATCGGCATAAAGGGTATTCTCTTTCACAGCCATATCGACAACGCCTGGGATTTTTAAGAAAGCAATATTTTGAGGTTGCTGAGGATTGGTATTGTCAATGATATGAATGCCCTTTTTTACTTCGTTGACAAAGATGTAGTTGTCTTTTACGTAGATTTTGCCAGGATTTTTTAAATCTTGTGGTGCTTCGGAGGCAATGCCCGAACGAATTTGTTCGAAGCTTAGTGTAACGGGTACGGTCGTGCGATAGGTGCGAGTAGTTTCGCAATTATCGGTACAGGCTGAGTTGGCAAT
>NZ_JBMLRC010000254.1:0-24260 GCF_049241225.1 Emticicia sp. | reverse complement strand
TCGTGCGATAGGTGCGAGTAGTTTCGCAATTATCGGTACAGGCTGAGTTGGCAATTGCTATGTAAGCAAACGCCAAAAATTGTAATAGTTTCTTCATAGTTTTAATTTTTTTCTTACCACGGAGGCATGGATTTTAAGATTTTCACAGAAAATTTTGTGTTAATTCGTGTAATTATGCCTCCGGGGTATTTTTTACAAATTCACAATTTTACCCGCAAAAAGAATCGTATTTGATTGTTTTTCGCTGATAAAGAAAGCAAACGGTCGATTACAGATAAAATCGGGCAAAATTGGAGCAGAAGTAAGTTCAATTCCGATAGTCGTAACTGCGGCTGCTTCTGTGCCTTTTTCGTCAACAGCTACAAAAGTATTTTGCTTCACAAATCCAACTTTGAGTTTACCGGCAGGCGGAGAAATTTTTGATAAATCTGCCGCATCACTAAACATCGTTGGCATTCCCATATTGCCCAAAACTTTATTGAGATTAGTTTCGTATTCAAGCGTGAATTTTGGTAAGCCAACGATTACTTTTTGTTCAGCAAGTGCCTTATTTAAGTTTTTCCATTCATTTGCCGATAATGAATTTATTACACTACCAACATTACTTTTTTCATTAGGTAATAAAATTGTCATAACATAATTTCCGCTACCATAAGCCAACTCGATAGCCTGATAGTCGGGGCGACTGGCGTATTTTACTTTTTCAGTCATGTTCATCATCTTTACCGTTTTTTTAGCATTTATACCAGTAAAATCGGCATCTTGCGTGTTTTCGGTCTTAAACGGAATCTTCCAGTCGCCTTTGAAATAAAGAGCATTCATCAAAAACATTACGTGAGCAGGTTCAATTTGCTCAATTACTTTCTTGATTTTTCCGTTTGTGTTATCGCTCGCCCAAGTATTGATTTTACCAACGGTTGCTGTATTGTTGAAGTCTTCGGCATAAGTTTGGGCATTGAAAGATGCTTTCAAGATATCTAAGAAAGATTTTTCTACCGAAAACGTATTTCTGTACCAAACCGAATTGGCAATTGTGTTGGTCACTTTTGGGTCAGAATTTGGTAGATTTTCAATTAAATCTTTATAAATAGCGTTGGTAGTTGTCAAATCAGACGATACCCGTAAACCCTTTGTGAGTTCTTCTTTTGTTTTGCCATCAGCTCCGTTGGCCAACATTCCAAGGGCAATGTGCAAACTCAACGGTGAAACAAAATAGTTTTTATCGACCTTTTCTACATCATTATGCTTTTTCAGAAAATCGAATGCAAACTCGCTGGTTTGGTCAGCAAAAGTAGCAGGAACGGCTTTTAATAATTGGTTGGGTTGCACAGAATCAGCCTCGTCTTTACAGCTGGCAGCCATCAGAAATAATGCTCCAGCGAGTGTTAGTGTTTTAAAATTTTTCATTTGTTTGGATTGTTTTTTAGTCGATAGTCCACTGACCATAGTCAATAGTTTTTAAGAAAAACCACTATCGACCATCGTCTATTGACAGTGGACTAAATTACTTTCTTTCAAAATACATCGCCTCTTTTTTTGGCTTTGAAATATGGAAAATGAGCGTATTTTTATCTTTTAGCTCATAACGCTCAATATTTCGGAGGTTTTCGTAGTAGGTCATTTCAAACTGATTTGCCTCTTCTGTACCAGCAATTTTGGTACTTCCCACACCTTCAACTGAAATAGTCTTCTTACTTTCGTCGATTACGGGCGATATAAAATAAAAATTTACCGACGAACGCCCATTGAAAGTGTATTTACCTTCTTCGTCTTTGATTTCGAGCGTGACATCATAAGCGGGAGTTTTACCATCGGCATAACTCTTAAATTTCCATTGTCCGAGCAATTCGGACTGTCTCAAAGCATTAACTGTCATAGAATCAGCTTCTACAATTTCCTTCGAGCAAGCACCCAAAAGTAAAGTGCAGATTATAAGTGTATTTACTACAATTTTCATTTTAAAATTCATTTTTTAATTCGTTGATAAACTTCGCTAAATCCATCGTAATTATTATCGGCGAGTGAAAGCTCATTGGCTGTTTGGCTCATAATTGCCAGAGATGTACCATCGCTAAACTTTATGAAATCAACGGGTTCTGCTTTGTAAATTGATTTTGCTTGGGTGATTTGATAAGTCCCTGACTTTTCTAAAACCGCACTTTTATAGCGAGAGAATTTGAAGTCGGAAGTAAGAACAAGCTTTAGTTCATATCCAGCCGAAGTAGGAGTGGTGGTTGTACCTGCAATTCCGCCAGTTGATGAAACCCAACGCCATTCGCCAGCTAAAGAAGAACTCGCTTCATTTGCAACTACATCTTCTTTTGTACAAGAAAACGTAAATAAGGCGGCGAAAACTAAAAGAAAACTTAGCTTTTTCATTTTTGTTATAGATGTAGATTTGATAATTAGAAAAACTGTTGTCCGTGGCCAGCGGACTGCTAACTAAAAAACTCAGCTTGTCGGGGAGAAGAAAAAGGATCCATTCTCATTTCTTCTCCCACGACGAAACAAAGTGTTTCTGTCTGAGTAAATTACCCTTTTCAGCAATAATGATTCTGGTTTTTAGAATTTGGTTGGAAGCGGTAGCTAAAAAAATTATATTTATGAAAAAATTAACAAACTACATGAAAAAACACCTAACCTTCATTTCAATTCTTACATTTTCGATTTCCAGTTTCGCCCAAGACCGAATGTACGGTAAAACATGGGCGGGCCGCTCCGAAGTTATGGCTCAAAATGGCATGGTCTGTACATCGCACCCACTTTCTACACAGGCTGCCATCGAGATTCTTCGTGCGGGCGGAAGTGCCGTTGATGCTGCAATTGCCGCCAACGCCATGGAAGGAATGGTCGAACCCCACGTAAATGGCATCGGAGGCGATATTTTTGCTATTGTTTGGGATGCTAAAACTCAAAAATTATATGGACTCAACGGCTCAGGTCGCTCACCGTACTCTTTGACTCTCGAAGAATTTAAGAAAAGAGGTTTGACGCATATTCCCGCACTTGGGCCTTTGCCAATCAGCGTACCAGGCTGTGTGGATGGTTGGTTTGAGCTACACAAAAAATTTGGCAAGTTATCAATGGAAAAAATATTGTCGCACGCCATTAGCTATGGCCGAAATGGTTTTCCAGTGCATGACGAGTTGGCGATGAGCTTACAGAATGTTCCACGCTTATACGGCAAGTTTCCAAACATCAAAGAGCATTATTATCCAAATGGAGAAGTGCCAAAGAGAGGAGATGTTTTCAAAAATCCAAATTTGGCAAATACGTTGGAGAAAATCGCTAAAGGCGGTCGTGATGCTTTTTATAAAGGAGAAATTGCCCAAACGATTGATGCTTTTATGAAGAAAAACGGCGGATTTTTGAGTGCAAAAGACCTTGCCGACCATACTTCAACTTGGATTGAACCAGTTTCTACCAATTATCGTGGCTATGATGTGTGGGAATTGCCACCCAACGGACAAGGAATTGCTGCTTTGCAAATGCTCAATATTTTGGAAGGATACGATTTCTCAAAAATTCCTTACGGAAGCACCGAACACGTACACCTTTTCACCGAAGCCAAGAAATTGGTTTTTGAAGACCGTGCAAAATTCTATGCCGACCCCGAATTTGCTAAAATTCCAGTAAAATCATTAATCTCGAAAGAATATGCGGCCGAAAGACGCAAGCTTATCGACCCAAATAAAGCCGCCACTCACTACGATGCAGGAAACCCAGCCTTGCGTGAAGGCGATACAATTTATTTGACCGTAGCCGACAAAGACGGAAATATGGTTTCGTTGATTCAGAGTAATTATCGTGGTTTTGGTTCGGGAATGATGCCTGATGGTTTAGGGTTTATTTTCCAAGACCGTGGCGAATTGTATAATTTGAAGGAAGGCGAAAACAATACCTATGCTCCGCACAAACGTCCGTTTCAGACAATTATTCCTGCATTTGTAACCAAAGATGGCAAGCCATTCATGAGTTTTGGTGTAATGGGCGGAGCTTTCCAACCGATGGGACACGTGCAGATAATTATGGATGTGGTTGACTTTGGAATGAATCTGCAAGAAGCAGGCGATGCTCCGAGACTCAACCACGATGGTTCGTCAGAGCCAACGGGCGAGCCGATGGAAGGTGTAGGCATGATAACGATGGAGTCGGGGATACCCTACGAAACAATCAGAGGCTTGATGCAAAAAGGACATAAAGTTGGTTATACGCTCGGCCAATATGGTGGTTATCAAGCGATTCGCTATGACCCTGTGCGAAAAGTATATTTCGGAGCATCAGAATCTCGAAAAGATGGTCATGCGGCTGGGTTTTGATATATCAAAGTTAAATCTTATTCCCTTAAATGTTGGAAAAATACGATATGGAAGAATATGATATTCAAAGTTTAGAGGAAAATTTAAATTTGAAGTTCCCGATTGCATATAAAAATATATTACTGAATTATCCAGTGGAGTTAAAAACAAATGAATATGGAAACCAATTCTTAATTTATGATGTCAAAGATTTACTGTATAATCTAATAATAAGGTGTCGTTGGTTAAATCTAAAGGAGACTCTTCCTCGAAACTTCTTTCCTATTGGTTATGATTATGGAGGGAATATGTTTTTTATTAATCTAAAAGATGATGAAAGTATATATATAATTGACCATGATGAGGTGGAGAGTTTTTATAATCCAAACACAAATATGATTAATTGGGATATCGCTCTAAAAGAATTTAAACCAAACATAACAGTTTTTGTAGAATGGTTAAAAGCCTATCTTTCGGAAGAATAAGAATAGTAAAACACTTCAAACATAAGAATACCATAAAAGCTCTAATTTTATATAGAGTTTTATCTGTAAAAACTTATATCAAATCATTTGCAAAAGAAAAATTGATGTGTTTTTTTGTAGTTTATTTTTAAATATTGATTTGTATTTTTTTGTTTTTATACATATTTTTGATTTGTATTTTTATTGATTATATGTATTTAGCAAGAAAAATAGACCAAGAATTAAAGATTTGGAGAGAATCAAGCCAAAGGAAACCACTTTTGCTCAGAGGAGCAAGGCAAGTTGGAAAATCTTCTGCGGTAAAGAATTTAGCTACTGAATTTGAGTTTTTTGTAGAAATAAATTTTGATGAAAACCCTTTCTTCAAGAAAGTTTTTGAAAATGGACTCAATCCAACCGAAATATGCGAACAACTATCCGTTGCCACCAATACTCCGATTGTGGCTGGGAAAACTTTACTTTTTTTTGATGAAATACAAGCTTGTATTCCCGCAATTTCTTCATTAAGATATTTCTATGAAAAAATGCCAGACTTGCATGTAATTGCTGCTGGTTCATTATTAGAGTTTACCTTAGCCGAAATACCTTCTTTCGGCGTTGGCAGGGTTCGGTCAATGTATGTATATCCTTTCTCTTTTGAGGAGTTTTTATTGGCAAATAAAGAAAAAAACTTGTTGGATGCTCTAAAAAAAGCCACACCAGAAAAAGGTTTTTCAGATATTTTTCATGAAAAACTAAAAAGATATTTCAAAAAATTTTTGGTGATAGGCGGAATGCCAGAAGCAGTAAACACATACATCGAAACGGGTAATATGCTCGATGTGCAAAGGGTTTTAGATGATTTGACGCAATCAATCGAAGCAGATTTTGCAAAATACAAAAATAGGGTTTCAACCCAACGAATCAGAGAGGTTTTTAATGCTGTTGTGCAGCAAACAGGTAATAAATTTAGCTATTCATATCCAAATTCTACTTTAAATAATGTCCAAATAAAAGAAGCACTCGAACTTTTGCAAATGGCCGGCTTGATTTATCCAATCACTCATTCGGCAAGTAATGGCATACCACTTGGTGCCGAAATTAACCCCAAACAACGAAAGTTTTTAATTTTTGATATGGGTATTTTTCAAAGAATTTTGGGTTTAAATATTGCAAATTTACTCATCGAAGATGACTTTGATGTAATAAACAAAGGGTATATTGCCGAACTTTTTGTAGGCTTAGAAATATTAAAAAGTAGTTCTTGCTATGAAAAAAACGACCTTTTTTATTGGCAAAGAGAATCGAGAAACAGTCAAGCAGAGGTTGATTATGTGATTCAAAAAAATGAAAAAATCATTCCATTAGAAGTAAAAGCAGGCAAAAAGGGGTCAATGCAAAGCTTATTTTTGTTTTTAAAAGAAAAAAACATTGATTTTGGTATTAGACTTTCGTTGGAAAATTTTTCTCAAATAGAAAAAGTGAAAATTTATCCGCTTTATGCAACCATGAATATTTTTGAACCAATTTAAGATTTATCTTTGCTCATCAACATAAACAAACAATATGAAAAAACAACTAACCCTAATCACTTTATTATCAATTACTTGCTTTGCTGGGTTTTCGCAGAAAAAGAAGAAAGTTGCAGTCGAAACAGCTCCAGTAGTCACCGCCGATGTCATTTCTCCAACATCAGCCACTGAGCGAATGGCGGGCTACGAACAACGCAAAAAATTGCAAGAAGCATCGCTCGTCAAAAATCTGAAATTCAGAAATGTTGGCCCTACCGTTATGAGTGGCCGTATTGTAGATATTGACGCAAATCCCGAAAACCCAACTGAGTTTTATGCCGCCTACGCTTCGGGTGGACTTTGGTACACGGTCAATAATGGTCAATCATTCTCTCCAATCTTTGATAATGAGGCAGTTATGACTATCGGCGATATTGCCGTTGATTGGAAAACTCGTACGATTTGGATTGGTACGGGCGAAAATAACTCAAGTCGCTCGTCGTATTCGGGCGTGGGAATGTACAAATCAACTAATAATGGCAAAACTTGGGAGTATTTGGGCTTGCCAGAGTCTCACCACGTTGGACGAATCGCTTTGCACCCAACCGACCCAAATATTGCTTGGGTAGCGGTTTTGGGACATTTGTATTCACCAAACAAAGAGCGTGGCATGTACAAAACCACCGATGGCGGTAAAACTTGGAAACAAACGCTTTACATCAACGAAAACACTGGAGCAATAGACGTAAGACTCGACCCAAACAATGCCAATACACTTTACGCTACGATGTGGTACAAAGAGCGTACAGCTTGGAATTTTGTAGAAGGTGGAAAAGAGTCGGGCATTTATAAAAGTACCGATGCGGGCGAAACTTGGAAATTGATTTCGGGCGAGGGCAGTGGCTTCCCAACAGGTGCGGGCAATGGCCGTATTGGTTTGGCAGTTTACCCAAAAAATCCGAATATCGTTTACGCAATCATTGATAATCAGGCTAATAGACCAAAGAAAGAAGAAAAAGAAGATGCCAGCCGTCTGACCACAAAAAGAATGAAAACCATCACCAAAGATGAGTTTTTGGCTTTGAGTGATGCAACTATCAATGAATATTTAGATGGACAAGGTTTTCCTGAAAAATTCACGGCAAAGGCTTTCAAAGAAGACTTAAAAGCCGATAAAATCAAGGTACAAGATATTTACGAATACACTTACAATGGCAATAACGATTTATTCGACACGCAAGTAACGGGAGCGGAGGTTTACCGAAGTGAAGATGCTGGTGCAACTTGGAAACGCACCCACGCTGACTATTTAGATAATATTTACTTTACTTATGGCTATTATTTCGGACAAATTTGGGTTGACCCAACCGATGATAAGAAAATCGTGATTGTGGGTGTGCCAATCGTGCGTTCGGAAGATGGCGGTAAAAGCTTCAAAAGCATCGAAAGAGAAAACGTACACTCCGACCACCACGCTTTGTGGTTCGACCCGAAAAATCCGAAACATTATATCAACGGAAATGATGGCGGAATCAACATTACTTACGATGATGGCAAAACTTGGTTCAAGGCAAACTCAATTCCTGTTGGGCAGCTTTACCACGTTTCGGTCGATATGGCCAAGCCTTATAATGTCTATGGTGGCTTGCAAGATAATGGCGTTTGGTATGGTTCATCAACCAATTCGTTCGATTATAACTATGGTATTTTCGATAATGGTGATGGTTATAAATTCTTACTTGGTGGCGATGGCATGCAAGTACAAGTAGATTACCGAGATAATAACACGGTTTACGCAGGGTTTCAGTTTGGAAACTATTTCAGAATCAATAAAGCAACCAACGAACGTAAAAGATTGGAAGTTCCACGTGAATTAGGCGAAGCACCTTTCCGTTTCAACTGGGAATCTCCACTTACGATTTCTCGCCATAATCAAGATATTATCTATTTTGGTTCAAATAAATTTCATAGAAGTTTCGATAAAGGCGATACTTTCAAAACCCTCTCGGGAGATTTGACTCGTGGCCGCAAAGAAGGCGATGTACCTTTCGGAACGCTTACAACCATCGAAGAATCACCAAGCAGATTTGGATTGATTTACACAGGTTCAGACGATGGTTTGATTTATGTCACGAAAGATGGCGGTTATACTTTCACCAAAATCATGGATAAACCAAATCTTTGGGTAAGTGGAATTTCGGTTTCGGCTCATGCAGAAGGAACGGTTTATGCTTCACTAAACGCTTATCGTGCTGACCATTTCAAACCATATTTGTTTGTTTCGACTGATTACGGTCAAAATTGGCAAGCAATCGGTGCAGATTTACCAGCCGAACCAATCAACGTAGTAAAAGAAGACCCGAAAAATGCCAATATCATTTATGTCGGAACCGACAACGGTTTATATATTTCGATGGATAAAGGCAAAACATTTATGCGTGGCAATGGCGACGGAATGCCAAGTGTATCAATCCACGATTTGGTGATTCACCCAAGAGAAAACGAATTGGTCGTTGGTACTCACGGACGCTCAATTTACATTGCTGATGTGAAGCCTTTACAAGCATTGAGTAGCGAGGTTTTAGCTAAAAATATTCACGTATATGATTTACCAGCAATCAATTACAATGCTTCGTGGGGTAGAATGTTTGATAAATATGCCGAGCCAGAAGAACGTAAGTATAATATCACTTACTATGCAAAAGCAGCAGGAAAAGCAACAATCAAGATTCAGACGGATAAAGGATTAGTTGTAAAAAACATTTCGGATGAGGCCGAAGCGGGTTTAAATAACGTAAACTTCGACCAAGCGATTGATGTAGCGGCTAAAGGCGAATACGAAAAGTATTTGAATGAGGTAAAGAAAAAAGAAGACAAAGAAATCAAGTTGGAGCTTGCCGACGATAAGAAAATTTATTTCCGTCCAGCAAAATATAAAGTTATCATCGAACTCAATGGCGATAAAGTAGAAAAAGACCTTGAAATCAAAGCATCGGAACGTCGTTCACGCCGAGCAATGAGTCCGAAACCAACCGCTTCGCCATCTGAATTTGAAGAATGGTACGAAGAAATGGGTTTTGAAGAAACGAAGAAGTAAGTTTGTAGCTGCGACTGGTAGCTGTTGTCGAGTTTCAAACTCGACAACATTTATAGTGTGAAGTTTCCAACTTCACACAGCATATCAATTTTAACCAAGTTTTCTATTCAACCAAAAACAAACATGAAGCAAAACTTTGTAAAGTTTTTAGGAGCAATCCTTATCAGCAACTCTCTCATGGCACAATTGGCTCCAATCAAGAGCATCGAAGGCCGTTGGGACATTACTATTACCAAAGGCGATAAAAAAGTGCCATCTTGGTTAGAAGTAAATCATTCGGGTGTAAAATACTTAAATGGTCATTTTGTGGGAGACGGAGGAAGTGCTAGACCGATTTCACGCATCAACTTTGTGGATGATAAAATGTCGTTTTCGATTCCGCCACAATGGGATAGAGCTGAAAAAGATTTAGTAGTAGAGGCAGTTTTGAAAAATGATAAACTGACTGGTACAATGAACACGCCAAGTGGGGAGGTTTTAAATTGGGAAGGAGTGAGAGCTCCCAAGCTAAACAGTACCACAACACCTGTTTGGGGTACGCCAATTAAACTTTTCAATGGCAAAAATCTTGATGGTTGGCAAGTTGTAAGTGGAGAAAATCAATGGATTGTAGAAAATGGTATTCTGAAAAGTCCAAAATCGGGGGCTAATCTTCGTACGGTTAAAACTTTCAAAGATTTTAAATTACACGTTGAGTTTAAGTACCCAGAAGAGAGTAATAGCGGAGTTTACCTAAGAGGACGCTACGAAGTGCAAGTAACTGATAGCAAAGGTCGTGAGCCGTTAAAAGACCAATTGGGAGCTATTTATGGTTTTATCGCTCCGCTCGAAATGCCAGCAAAAGCAGCAGGCGAATGGCAAAGTTTCGATATTACGTTGGTAGGGAGAGTCGTGACGGTTGTTTTGAACGGTAAAACAATCATCTACAAAAACGAAATTCCAGGAATCACAGGCGGTGCTTTAGATAGCAACGAGGGTGAAGCTGGACCAATTTTCTTCCAAGGCGACCACGGTCCAATCGAATACCGAAATATTGTTATTACTCCAGCTAAGTAAACTTTTTTGCATAAAAGGTGTTATTTCTAAGAAAGGCTTCGCATAAAGCGAAGCCTTTCTTTTGATTTTATATCGACAAAGAACCTTCTCTTTATGAAAATACCAGTAAATATCATTACAGGCTTTTTGGGTGTGGGTAAAACTACTGCCATCAAACATATTCTCTCTAATAAACCTACCAACGAGCGTTGGGCAATTATTATCAATGAATTTGGGGCTGTTTCGATTGACCACACAGCCATTGACGAACAAGACGGATTAATAATAAAAGAAGTAGCAGGCGGCTGTATTTGCTGTACGGCCAATGTGCCTATGCAAGTAACGCTTACCTCAATTTTACGTAACCAAAAGCCCGACCGAATCTTGATTGAACCGACGGGCATGGGGCATCCTGCCAGTATCTTGGATTTACTGCAAAGCAAATATTTAAAAGATATTCTCGAAATCAGAGCAACAATTTGTTTAGTTGACCCACGTCGTTGGGCTGATGCAAATGTGCATTCGCACGAAACATTCCAAGACCAAATCAATTTGGCCGATGTGTTGGTGGCTAACAAAGCTGATTTGGTAGGAGAGGAGTTAGCCGAAAAGTTTAAACTTTGGGCAAAATCTCTATTTCCACCCAAACTTTTGGTAGAATCAGTTTCTAATGGTGAAATAAATGTAGATTGGCTTGATATTGAGCCATTTGCAGGTCGAAAGGCCGAATTCCCACAAGCACATTCGCATGAGCATCATCACCATCACGCAGAAGAAACGCTCGAAATTTCTGAAATCGGAAAACCCATCAAGAAACTAAGTAAAGGACTGGGAATGTATAGCTGTGGTTGGATTTTCTCTCCCGAAGAGGTTTTTAGTTTGCCTAAGTTGCGTCAGTTTTTCAGTACACTTCAAGGCGTTAATAGAGCCAAAGGCGTTTTCCGAACGGGCAAAGATTGGGTACTAATAAATGCCGTTGACCGAGAGTTTTCGGTGCAATATATCGCCTACCGTCGAGATAGCCGCATCGAACTCATTGCAAATTATGATTTAGATTGGTTGGTTTTTGAAGTGAAATTGAAGGAATGTTTGGAAACCAATTCTATTCGATAATAAAACTTATTGGCATAGTATAAAAAACTCTAACCAACATTCCTCTTTGTTTACCGGGAGTCCATTTTTTACTTGTTTTCTTTATCACGCTTATTGCTTCTTTATCAAGGGAAGGGTGCACGCTATCCAATACGTAAATATCCTCAATACTACCATCTTTTTCAACCACAAACTTTACGAAGACTTTACCCGAAACCCTTGCTTTGATAGCATCGATTGGAAATTTTAGATTTGTACCGATAAATTTATATAGCTCTCGAAGCCCTCCCTTAAATTCCGCAGCTTCAGAAATTTGTTCGTAATTATAAGTTTCACCGAAAGTATCATTAGATATTCCCTTAATAAATTTCCCCTCACTATAATTTTCTCGGTAACAAAGTTTGCCATTTGTATAACAACCCGTCCAAACCGAATCTCTTAATCCGTTTCTATATACCCCTTCTTCTAATGCATCAAGTTCATTATTAAACTCTTTCGAGCTCCCGAACCCATCTTTTACTAATTGATTACCGAGACTGTCCCAAACTTCTTTTGTAAATGGCGGAAGGGTTGATTTGTTTTCATCCTTTATATTTTCATGAAAAATGCTTTTAAATAGTTTTCCATTTCGGAAATATAGTTTTTGTAGCCCTGATAATTCATCATCTACATAGGTGGACTTTTCCTTAAGAACACCATTTTCATAATATTCATGATAAAGGCCTTCTTTTTTGTAAGAAAAATTTTGAGGAAAGGTTTTAGTGTAACCTACTGCTTTTAACTTTTTGTTCATCCAATAATCTCGAACTTGGATGTGTATAGAATCCTTCAAAAAAAAGTTGCGAAAACCTATTGCATCAACTTTTTTGCAATAAATATTGCCTTTGGAGAAGTACAAAGTATCATTTTTAGCAAAAGCTGTTAGAGATGTAAAGAAAACAAAGCAGAATATAAAAGAAAGCTTCATTGTGAAATTTAGTATCTAAAAAGTGTTATGAAAGTAGTGTTGTTTATCAAAAATACAAAAAAGAGAGACTGCTTCAAACAATCTCTCTTTTTTTTTAATCCTCTCTTTCCAAAGTAATATTATCAATCGGACGAAGAATCAATGGTACTTTTTCGACCTTAACATTGCTTGTATCAAGCCCGAACCATTTGTCTTCTGAGTTCGTAAAACCTTTGATGAAGAAGTAGGCTTCCATCGTTATACGTTCCCAGAAAGGAAGGTTGTTTTCATTCGATAAATATCTTTCCAAAACCACAAAACGGAAATCGCCAGTAACATTTTGTTTACTCAGCGACTCGTATCGGCTTCTAATGTCAACCTCTTTACGTTTCACCATTTCTTCAATAACTTTTCTGAAATATAGATTAATTTTTTGTTCAACCCTAAAACCCAGCTTGAAAGTTACTTTAATCACGTCATCGGGTTCGATGATATTTACCTTATATTTCATTGTGTAAGGCTCATCGGTAATATCTACGTGGATAAACCAATAGATATCGGCACGTTTTGGGCGTTTTTCAAAAATTGAATACATTACCTTTGATTCGATTTCTGAAACACGGTGAGCGTTACTCATATAAACCAAATGCGTAGAGTATTTTTGAATTGTTTCATCTTTGCTTAATTCTTTCAAGCCATCAATATACTTTTCTAATTTTACAAACTCCGTTAGGCGGTTTTTAATGATATTTGAGCGATACCAAATAATCATAATCAATGCAATTACTGATGCAATTAGTACCGAGACCCACCCACCGTGAGTGAATTTGAGCATATTCGCTGTTAAAAATGCCCCCTCTATTAATACATAAACAACTAAAAAGGCTACTATCCAAATCTTGCTGAAACGATGTGTGTAAAGATAATAGGCTGCTAAAATTGTTGTCATCAACATCGTTAAGGTAATTGCCAAGCCATAAGCCGCTTCCATGTTGGCCGACTCTTCAAAGTATAATACTACGCCTACGCAACCCGCCCATAGCAACCAGTTGATACTACGAATATAAAGTTGACCTTTGTGGTCAGAGGGGTATTTCAAACGAACTTTCGGCCAAAAAGTAAGGCGAATTGCTTCCGAAATAAGTGTATACGAACCTGTAATCAAAGCTTGGCTGGCGATGATTGTAGCCATCGTAGCAATACCGATACCAATCAATAAAAACCAATCGGGCATTAATTGATAGAATGGTTTACGGCCATCGAGGTATTGTCCGTGCATAGAAATTGCCCAAACGCCTTGCCCGAAATAGTTGAGGAGTAAGCATATTTTTACAAAAATCCAGCTAATTCGTATATTTCCACGACCACAATGTCCTAAATCTGAGTAGAGTGCCTCTGCTCCCGTTGTGCACAAAAATACGGACCCCAATAACCAGAATCCATCTTGATGGAAAAACAACAGGCGATAAGCATGATATGGGTTAAGTGCCGAGAAGATAGCCGGTTCTTTTATAATTTGGCGAAGGCCCAGAATAGCCAGCATCGAAAACCAAATAAACATGACAGGCCCAAACGCCTTTCCAACCAAGTTTGTTCCGAAAGCCTGTACCAAAAAAAGAACGGTAATGATGGTAATGATAATCGGAATTGTCTGAATATCGGGATAAACAAGCTGCAAACCCTCAATGGCAGATGAAACAGATACTGGTGGAGTAATGATACCATCGGCCAGTAAAGTACTACCGCCAATAATTGCTGGAATTGTAAGCCATTTGGCGTGGCGTCTGACAAGAGCATAGAGTGCAAAAATTCCACCTTCACCGTTATTATCAGCCCTTAAAATCAGAATGACGTATTTAAGTGTGGTTTGTAGTGTAAGCGTCCAGAAAATAAGTGATAGAGAACCAAAAACAATCTCATCGTCAATTTTTTCTTTGCCAATAATGGCCTGCATTACGTAGAGTGGAGAAGTACCGATGTCGCCGAAAATAATTCCAAGCGTAATTAGCAATCCTGCGGCCGTAACCTTATCAAGGTTTTTGTGACTGTGGCTCATCTGAGTAATAATAAATTAGTAAAAAAGTGTGCAAATGTAGTTTTTCGTAACAATCGACAATACGTTTTTCTTATAAAATTTGAAATTTTGACTCGAAAATTTTAAAAAAATAAATAAAGTTAAATAAAATCATAAAAAAGTGCTAATTTGTTGATCTCAATAGCGTTTGATCATTATCCTTATTTTTGAAATAGGGTAGATGTTTAACTAAAAAGCGGTCTTGATTAAAATCAAGACCGCTTTTGGGTTTTCACTATTCTTAACGATTGATGTAAGAACTAACCGTTGGAGCAAATCGGGTTGCCGTAACAACTGGTCGGCCAGCAGCATCTAATGCTTGGGTTGATAAAACGCCCCTTGCAACTATTGTGTAAACTCTTCCAGGGGTTACGCCCGAGTAGGTTACAGTATTTGTAGTAGGGGTGAATAAACTTGCAGTTACAGTACCAGCGGTTGTTGTAGTAGCAGTTCCGTTGATTTTGATTTTTACGGGAACTGTGACAGCAGTATTAGTAAAATTGGGTATATCATAAGCAATAAATTTATCTCCGCCTTGGCTTACCTTTATTCCTGTTGCCGCAATAGACCCCGCAATATCTACTTCTAAATCAGCTGAGTTTGGAATCAAATTTATTACTCGAAAAAATACCTTATTACCCGAAATTTCTGGAAGATTATCTTGCACAACATAAGGTGTGTAAGTTGGAGCAAGGCCAGTTGCAATAACTGTATAATATTTGCCTGCTTCAAGATTTACATCACCCGATAGCAAGGTAGCATCGCCAACGGTTGGAGTAGTAACTTTTACTTTTGCCGAGCCAGCAGGCAATACTGCATAATCATTTGCCGGAAATATACCACCGTATGCAATTGTTCCAGGAGTGGTAGGAGCAACGGTGAGAGTACCCGAAACTTTTTTATCATTAACAAAAATCGCTACACCAGGAGCATCGGGGGCGGCATGAAGAAACTTCACTCTTGCACCTTCGGCCGGTAATATCTCAGTTAGAAAACTACTTTCTTCTCCACAACTACCTAATAAGAGGATAGTTGAAATGGAAATTAATAAAAAATATTTTTTCATTTTATTATTTTTAAATCTCTTTTCACGTTTTTTTATACACACACAACATGAAAAAGAGAGTTGATGATTATTTTTTAGTAAACCATAATTCGTAAGTGTGATAATCGAAATTATTTCCTCCGATTGCATCCAAAGAGTTTCTGTTCCAGACATATTCAGAATTAAACCTTGGTCTAACTCTTTGGGCGGGCTTTCCGTTATTATCAGCTGATAATTGAGTAGCTATTGGTAAAACAAATCCCGTAAAGATTTCGCTACTGTAATTGTAGCGACGCATATCAACCCAAGTTTCAAGGCATCCGTGTCCCCACATCGCAATATATTTTTGTACCATGATATCGCTAAGTTTCAAGTCAGCGGCTACTTTCACAACCGCACTACTGGCCAAATAGTCTGTTTGTTCTCTGGCAGCTACGTTCATGTATGCCATGTGTGCAGTAATACCGTTTCGGTATGCTTCCAACGCTTTAGCTCTGTCGCCTTTGATAAGCAATGCTTCGGCTTTGATAAACTGTAATTCAAAATAAGTCATCAAAGGGTGCGTTGCCTTGTCAGTAAAGATATACTTTCCATTTAGAGCAGTAGTGGCTGCTCCTGGAACTGTATTCCAAAGCGTAGGAATACGAGTATTAACATTGGCAGAGTTAGGGTCACCAAAAGTAGTATTTACCCCACGGTAAGTTCCATCAACCGAAGGAGAAATCATCAACGGCAATCGTGGGTCTCTTACATCTTTAAATACTGTGCCATTCAACAATGATACAATATATGCACTTTGGCGATAACTACCCATATTGTTTCGAGATGGTCCAAAAAAGTTTGCATCAGCAGTTCCAGTTCCTGTATGTGGTACTTCAAAGTTATCAGCATTGCTCGCCAAAGATTTATCTACAAACTCTATCACTTTATCGGGGTTATATCCACTCTTATTACTCAAATGGTGGGCATTACGAGCTAAGATTCCATATACAAATTTTACCCACTTACTGCGGTCGCCCTTATAAACCAAATCACCACGAGCCAGCGAAGTAGTTGAAACAATACCATCAGTACGAGCCAAATCAGTTAGTGCATCGTTGCATACACGTACAACTTCAGCATATACGTCTTCTTGCTTATCAAAGTCAAATACGTAGCGATTTGGCTCAAACATTTGCTTTAAAATCATTTCCCCGTGATAGTCGGTAGTTGTTTGCCAGCTCCATGCTTGAATTGCCTTTGCTACGCCCGAATAATCCCACTTGCCTTTTTCTTGCCCATCTTTGATTGTCAAAATAATATTCTGACCCAAGGCAAAATAATGTTGTCTCCATTTTTCACCACCTGCATCACTACCTGAGGCATATCCGTGTCTGTCCCATACATTACCACCAGCGGATGAGTGCCAATTCTGAATATATTGACCGATGAATCGAGAATCAAAGGCTTCTCCACGAGCCATTGAGGCTATTAGTGGCGGTAATAATACATGGCCTTCTGCAACCTGTGGATTACTTGGGTCTTGGTTTATATCAAGGTATTCCTCGCAACTACTCAGCCATAAAGAGGCAAAAAGTAGGGCTATTATTTTTATCTTTTTCATTTATTTAAAGCGTTTTTTTCAGAATCTTCCGAAATATTTTAATTAAAATCCGAGTTTGATGCCCAAGGTAATATTACGAGGCATCCCGATTGTTCCGTAATCGAAACCACCCGCACCTGCACCACCCGAAGTGGCAGTTGTACCATTTATATTTGGGTCGGCACCAGTGTAGTTTGTCAATAAGAAAAGGTCAGTTCCTGTAACGAAAACACCCGCCGAACGGAAAACTTTCAAAGGCTTCATCATTTTGTCTGGAAGATTATATGATAAAGTTATATCACGCATTCTGAGCCAGTTGATGTCTTTTTCTACAAACTCTGATTCAGGTAACGCAGAAAAGAAATCAGAACGATATAATGGTGAAATCTGAATGGTATTAACCGTTGGGTTTTCTGAGTTCTCAAGACCATCACGTAAAACACCCTTGAAGATAACTGGAGTTTCTCGGTCTAAAACTTTTGTACTCAAGCCTCGTGTGTATAGAAACTGTGCATTTCCGTTGAACACATCTCCGCCTTTGCGAATATCCAACAAGAAGGATAGGTTAATGTTTTTATAACGTAAACGGTTCGTCAAACCAATGGTGAAATCGGGTGTTCTATCGCCGATTGGTAAAAAGTTTTGGTTGATAATCGGCAAACCAGAAGTCGGGTTAATCAAAATATCACCTTTCGGGTTTCTCAAATAGCTATATCCACCAATTGCCATGGCACTTCCCGCACCTCTTTGGTTATAGTCAAGATTCATGTTACGGAAGTAGTTCTCCAAATTACCGACAAAAGCACTGGCACGAGCATTTCCAAATAACCAAGTATCCGAGTTGTAGTATTCAGGAACATCGGCAGGAAGATTGTCGACCGTTGTTTTGAGTTTTGTAAAGTTTGCCTGTACGTTCCAATCAAAGTCAGCCTTTTTGATTGGATTTACATAAAACTCTACCTCTACGCCAGAATTGTAAAAGTTACCGCCATTAAGCAAGCCCAGAATAAAACCAGTTCCATAACTTAGGCGTTGCGAAACAATTTGTGCGAAACGATTTTGCTGGTAATAAGAAACATTCACTCCCAAACGATTTTGGATAAATTTCAATTCGGCACCAACTTCAAAACTCTTTCCTCGCTCAGGAGTCAAGCCTTCGTTTCCACCAAAAACACCATAAGCAAAACCTCCACCAGTTGTTGTCTGTGGTGTAAGGCTTGATAATACTCTGTACGGCGGTGCATCTTTGCCCACTTCCGCATAAGATGCACGAATTTTTCCGTAAGTCAGCCACTGAATATCTTTAAAAACAGCTAATTTGGCAAATTCAAAAGAGCCATTGATTGAAGGGTAAAAATAAGTATTGTTTGCTTTTGGAAGCGTCGAAGACCAGTCTCTACGGCCCGTAACTGTCACATAGACCATATCATTGTACCCCCAAGTCATCTGAGCAAATGTTCCCAAACGACGTAGTCGAGTAAGCGTAAGTTTACTTCTCTGAGTAAGAGGGTCGGTATTGTTGATACTATTAAAGTCGGACAAGTATAAATTTTGACCAAAAATGGCATTTACCTCATAACGACTATCAAATACATCTCCCCCAGCTTGTGCCGATAATGAAAATTTTCCAAATGTCTTATTTACAGAACCCAATAAGTTGGCAGTTATTATCTGGCTATTTTCGGCATAATTATCTATTGTTCCTTTTCCTGTCAAGCCAAGATTAGATTCTGGATGGATGAATAAATTACCTAAAGTACTATAAAACTCTGGACCAAAACGACCTGTAAACTTCAACCATTTAGTTGGTTTATAATTCAACTCAAAACGCCCGATAGTACGAGTGGTACGGTCTTGATTGACATTTCGATTGAGATTAAACAAGGGGTTGTCTAATTCTGTTGCATCGGCCAGTAATCTACGACGAGTACCATCTGCATTTTGATAATTCGTAATATCATCGTTGGCAGGCCATTGTAACAAGCCTGTGTAAAAACCACTACCACCACGAATCGGTTTTACGTTTGTCGATTTTAGGAATTGAAATGAAGTTGACATATCTAACTTCGGGCTAATATCGGCATCGCCTTTTAGCATCATCGAAAGTCTATCATAGCGAGTGGTTGGTACAACTCCACCTTGGTCGGTGTAAGTTGTCGAAAAACGATACCTCACGGCATCAGTTCCGCCCTGTACCCCCAAATTGTGAATTTGAGTTTTTCCAGTCTGATAAAAGTTATTGAGATTATCATAAAGTGTAGTTTCTGAGCCATATTTAGCACCAAAAAAACTCTGAGCTGTTCCAGATGCAGAGCCATTAAACCCTCTACCATATATTCTTTGGGTTTCGAGCGTACGATACACCTGAGCAAAACCAAATGAGTTGCTGTAATCAACTCTTGGGCGTCCTTTTTTTGCTTTTTTTGTTGTAATAATAATAGCCCCCGAAGCTCCATCTTGTCCATAGAGTGCGGCTGCTTCTGGCCCTTTCAATATCGTGATACTCTCAATATCTTGCGGATTTATTTCTCCCGCACGATTCATGTAGTCATTTCCACGATTAGGGCCATCACTTACCAAAGCACCTTGTGAAAAAGTACGGTTATCGGATGGTAAACCATCAACTACAATAAGTGGGCTATTGCTACCCCCAATTGAAGTTACACCACGTAATTGAATTTGAACAGAAGAGCCAGGTATTCCACTGGTACTTGTCATATTCAAACCTGCGGCTCTTCCCTGAAGCGAGGTCATAAAGTTTGGGCGTTGCGTATCAGCTACATCATCACCTTTTACTGTTTGCACCGAATATCCGAGCTGTCCTTGTCGTTGATTGATACCTTGTGCGGTCGTCACTACTTCATCGAATTCGAACGCCGCCGAAACAAGTACAATATCAAAGGTGGTGGCATTTGCAAGGGATAAACTCTGTGTTTCAAACCCTAAAAAGCTAAAAACTAAAGTAGCACCCTTGGGAGCAGATATACTGTATTTTCCTTCAGCATTGGTCGTTGTACCCTTGCCGGTACCCTTCACTGCAATACTGACACCTGGTAGAGCCGAGCCATCTTCCGAAGAAGTAACCGTTCCGCTGATTAATTTGTCTTGGGCTAGGGCTTCCTGAAATAGAAAAACAGAAAACACCACAGCCCAACATCGTAGAATGTGTTTCATAAATAGAATGTAGAAAAATAGGTTTATTGATGACTAAACTATTGCAAGTTAGTAAAAACAAGATGAATTAAGAATTCCTTTGTAGGGTTTTATATGTTTTTTATTTAAGTTTAATAATTTTTTGCAAAAAGTTAAAGGAAAGAATCCTTGTTATTTTACATTATTTCAACTTAAATCATCAATTTGGCATAATTTTTATCAAAGTATTTATAGAAGTTCAAAATCAATTTCATAACTTTGCACTCCGAAAAACCTTAGAGTTAAGTAAAAATATTATTTTTTGAAATTTAAACTTGATTATCAATTAGTTAGTCAGGTAAATCCGATAAATTAAAGCGGTAGTCGCACTATCAAACAATGGCAAAAAAAGAAAAATCAGGTCTTGAAATCATCGAAAGTCCAGAAGCTTTACAACAAGAATTCAACAAAGCAGAAGGTTTCTTGAAAAACAACCAAAAATTACTAACTATCATTGGTGGTGGTATTTTAGCAGTTGTATTAGGAGTAGTTGGATATAACTATTACACAAAATCTCAAGACGAAGAGGCACAGGCAGCTATGTTTAACGCCGTTTATGCCTTTGAGGCCGATTCATTGAAACAAGCATTGAATGGTACAGGTGGTAACGAAGGTTTATTGGCCATTGCCGATAACTACGGTGCATCAAAAGCTGGAAATTTAGCAAAATTCTATGCAGGTGTAGCTTTAGTAAAACAAGGCAAATATGATGATGGTATTGAGCAATTGAAAGGTTTTAGCTCAAACGACCTACTCGTACAAGCAAGAGCGTATGCTTTGATTGGGGATGCTTACATGGAAAAGAAAAGCGTTGAAGATGCTATTACTTACTACAAGAAAGCAGCTGATTATCAACCAAACAAAACATTCACACCAGTATATTTGATGAAGTTGGCTACTGCCTACGAAGCTGCAAAAAATAATAAAGAAGCAGTAGGTGTATATAATCAAATTATCGAAAAATACCCAGAATCAACAGAAATTGGTAACGCCAAGAAATATAAATCCAAACTCGAAGGCACTGTCGGCGAGTAAGAACTTGGTTATGCAATAAAAATATAATCAAAGGGATAAGCCGAAGTAGGTTTATCCCTTTTTTTAATTTATCCCGGAAAAATTATGTCGTCAGCTAATAAAAATTTAAGTGAGTTCAGTACCGCTGGTTTGCCAGATGTAAGTCAAAAACGTTTTGCAATCATCGTTGCCGAATGGAATGCCGAAGTAACCGAAGCTCTTTTTGAAGGTGCGTATAAAACCCTCATAGAAAATGGCGTAAAAGCCGAAAATATCGTAAGAGCCAATGTACCTGGGAGTTATGAACTAAGTTTTGGTTCGCAGGTTTTCGCACAAAAAGCCGATATTGATGCAGTTATTGCCATCGGATGCGTGATTCAAGGTGAAACCAAGCACAATGATTATATCAACCATGCAGTAGCACAGGGATTGACCAACGTTTCGTTGAAATACAATAAGCCAGTTATCTTTGGAGTTTTAACCCCAAATAACCAACAGCAAGCTCTCGACCGTGCGGGTGGAATCCATGGCAATAAAGGCGATGAGGCGGCGATAACGGCGATAAAAATGTTAGGATTAGCCTAAGAAAATGCAAAAAATAAGACCAAACATATCGAAAACAGCTTTTTGGGATGTCAATTTTGAAGAAATTGATTTTGAGAAGAACAATGTCTTTGTTGTGGATAAAGTTTTTAATTATGGAAAGTTCAACGACCAAATAGAGTTAATTCGATATTATGGGGTTGAAAATATTAAAAAAATGATGGTTCAAGTACCCTATTTTAGGAAAGAGGTTTTTGCTTTTATTTGTGGTTATTTTCAATTAAACCCCACTGAATTCAAATGCTATTTACGGAGACAGTCGAACCCAACACACTGGGAGTTTTAAAAGAATTGATGAGACTTCCTGTTTTAGAAAAATTTGCACTCGTTGGTGGAACAAATCTATCTCTAAAACTTGGTCATAGGTTATCGGTAGATTTGGATATCTTTAGCAATGAAGATTTTGAAAGTGATAGTATTATTCCTGCGATAAAAGCAAAATTTGACAATTTTGAGGTTTTACGTAAAACAAGTAGGTCTTTTGCTGGCGTAATTGGAGATTTAAAGATAGATATTGTTTTACATCAATATCCTTACTTGCGAGAAATAGAGGAGATTGACGGTGTTCGTTTTGTTTCGATTCCAGATGTAGTTGCGATGAAACTAAATGCAATATCTAAGCGGGGAGCTAAAAAAGACTTTTATGATTTGGCAAATCTTCTTGATTTATACTCTATTGAAGAAATGTTATCGTTCTTTAAAATAAAGTATAGCAATGAAGAGATTGGTTTTGTAGTTCATTCAATGTATTATTTTGAAGATGCAGAAATGCAAGAAAACCCAATTTCTTTAAAAAATGAAACATGGGAAGAGGTTAAGGAAAAAGTAAAAAAATCAGTTGATGATTTTATAAATAGACGTTTATAATAATGCCCAAAATCACACTTGAAACTCAAATTAATGCCCCAATTCAAATCTGTTACGATTTGGCGTTGAGTGTTGATTTACACCAACTTTCAACCGCAAAAACAGGCGAGCATATTGTGAGTGGCATAAGTAAAGGTGTAATGAAATTGGGTGAAAGTGTAACTTGGCGGGCAAAACATTTTGGTATTTGGCAGGAGCTGACCAGTAAAATTACAGAAGCACAGTCGCCAAATTATTTTGTAGATGAAATGCAAAAGGGCATTTTTAAATCTCTGAGACACGAGCATTATTTTTCTCAAGAGAATCAAATAACCATCATGAAAGATGTTTTTATGTTTGAATCTCCACTCGGATTTTTAGGGAAAATTGTCAATAAAGTCATTTTAGAGCGTTAAGTAGTCCACGGTCAATAGTCGACAAGTCCACAGAAAGTTAATGGGCTTATAAACAGCCTCTTAGCTATTTATAGAATTGTCGATTATATAAATCTTATTACTTATTTAACCAATTTTTTGCAAGAAAGAAATTTAGTAATAAAACAAATTGCTGAATCTGGAAAATGGCGAGATATTTTGAGAAAAAATTACTGATAATCAACAAGCTAAATAACACACTCATTCAAAACATTCATTCAAAATTAAATTAAAAAAATGCAAGTTTGGAAATTTGGCGGGACTTCAGTAGGTAAGCCCGAGCGTATGCACTCAATCCGTAATCTTATCACTGAAGACGGCGGTCGTAAAATCGTAGTTTTGTCGGCTCTTTCTGGCACTACCAACTCACTTATTTCTATTGGCGAGTCTCTCAAAGCGAATAATGATGCCGAAGCAAACGAAAAAATCGACTCGCTTTATGCTCATTATCAATCATTTATCAAAGAATTATATAAAACCGAAGAAGGATATACAAAAGGCAAGACTATCATCGACAATGAATTTAATTTCATTCGCTCGCTGGTAAGTATTAAGCCTTTTACGCTCAAACAAGAAAAAGAAATCGTTGCCGAAGGCGAATTACTTTCAACGCAAATGTTTGAGGCTTATCTGCAAGAAGAAGGCGTAAGCTCAGCTCTTTTGCCAGCCCTTGATTTCATGCTAATTGATGCCGACAACGAGCCTGTTTTGAGCTTTACAGAAGAAAAACTCACAGCGATGCTCTCGCAGTTGGAAGACAAGCAAATTTTCATCACACAAGGTTTTATTTGCCGTAATCCTCGTGGTGAAGTTGACAACTTGAAGCGTGGTGGTTCTGATTATACTGCTTCATTGGTTGGTGGAGCAATTCGTTCGGAAGAAATCCAAATCTGGACTGACATTGACGGAATGCACAACAACGACCCAAGAATCGTGAAGCGTACCTTCCCCGTGCGTGAGCTTACTTTTGAGGAAGCCGCAGAACTGGCGTATTTTGGTGCAAAAATTCTTCACCCAAGTACAATCA
>NZ_JBMLRC010000253.1:24787-27385 GCF_049241225.1 Emticicia sp. | reverse complement strand
GCCTTACCGATAGCCAAAGTAATCAAGGCTACTGATTTGTAAGCATCATCGTTTCCTGGGATTGGGTATTCAACTGCCTCAGGGTTTGAGTTAGTATCACAAATTGCAATTACTGGAATACCAAGACGGTGAGCTTCTGATACTGCAAGGTGTTCACGCTTAACGTCAACAACAAACAAAGCAGCAGGAAGTCTTGAAAGGTCAGCAACACCACCCAACAAACGCTCTAATTTGATACGCTCACGGTCTAACATCAAACGCTCACGTTTTGCGATGTTTTTAGCAGTTGCTTCGTCTTTCAACATACGCTCTACGTTTTGCAATTTTTTCAAAGATTTTTTGATAGTTGCAAAGTTTGTAAGCATACCACCTAACCAACGCTCAGTTACGTAAGGCATTTTCAAGCGACGTGCTTCTTCAGCAACGATTTCTTGAGCTTGTTTCTTCGTAGCTACGAACATGATTTTGCGTCCAGAACGAACGATTCCTTTAACAACTTCTTGAGCGTCTTCAAGACAAGCAAGAGTTTTGTTAAGGTCGATGATATGGATTCCGTTTTTCTCCATGAAGATATACGGAGCCATTTTTGGGTCCCATTTGCGGGTAAGGTGACCGAAGTGTACACCTGCATCCAATAATTCTTTGTACTCTAATTGTGCCATTTGACTAAATTAGTAAGATGTAAATAATAAATTAAACTACGCAGCACAGCACACCGGACACGATTAAGTGCTGTCTGGACTTTTATTAATGGGCAATCTTCAGTTTGAAGTAAGTAGCAAACAATAATTTGTAAACTGCATACTGCGAACCGAAGACTGAAAATATTAACGTTTCGAGAATTGGAATCTCTTACGTGCTTTACGACGACCTGGTTTTTTACGTTCAACCATACGTGCATCACGAGTTAAGAAACCTTCTTTTTTCAACGCTGGACGGTTCTCTGCATTTGCTTCACACAAAGCACGAGAGATTGCCATACGAACAGCTTCCGCTTGTCCGGCAATACCACCACCACTTACGTTTACTTTTAAATCGTACTGACCAGCCGTACTTGTTGTATTAAACGGTTGGTTTAAGATGATTTGGAGAATCTCTGAAGGAAAATACTCCTTCAAACCTTTTCCATTTATAGAAACTTCACCATTTCCCGCTTTCATGTAGATACGGGCTACGGCTGTTTTTCTTCTACCTACTGCGTTGATAACTTGCATTTGTATATAGAAATTTGAAAATATTCTGAAATTAGATAAATTATTTTGGTTATCAGAAAATTGGTTATTGGGAAATTGGTTAAATAAATTACCTGTTCACAACTAATAACCAGTAACTAATAACAAATCACCAAATTATAGCTCAATTGTTTTTGGTGTTTGAGCTGCGTGTGGGTGTTCTGCTCCAGTATATACATATAAATTTGTATATAAACGACGACCCAAACGACCTTTCGGCAACATACCTTTCACGGCCATTTCAACCACACGGCGGCCATCTTTTGCCATTAACTCACGAGGAGTAGCAAAACGTTGTCCACCTGGGTGCCCTGTGTGACGGATATAAACTTTATCAGTCATTTTCTTTCCCGTCAAACGTATTTTTTCTGCATTGATAACAATTACGTTATCGCCACAGTCAACGTGAGGAGTGTAGTTTGTTTTGTTTTTACCACGAATGATATTCGCAATTTGGCTACACAAGCGGCCCAATACTTTGTCGGTAGCATCAATAACTACCCATTCTTTATTAACGGTTTCGCTGTTAGCTGAAATCGTTTTGTAACTTAAATGCTTCACTGTTTTGTTTATTTTAAATGTTCGATACACTTAGTTTCCTAAGCGGTTTGAAAAAAGCATTTGTCATCTATTTTTAGCTTTCACTCCCAACTGCTACGACTACCTTTCGATGACTTTTTCCACGAAGTTATGGGGTGCTGAAACAACACATGATTCGCTTCGGAATTAGCGTTTCTCCCTAACTTAAATTTTCCCTCGAACAAACGGGCTACGCTACGAGGGTGGTATTTTGGGGCTGCAAAATTATAAATTTCTTTTAATAAAACCAATAACTTACGAATTATTTTATGTGTAATTAGTTGATATGAAGATAAGAACGTAATTTTGTGCATATTGATGTCCGATAAAAGCTTCAGAAAAGCATCGACCGTTAGACCCACCCAAAAATCATGAGATATTTTCTTACAATTTTGCTGATTACATTTTCAGTACAAATAAGTTCTGCACAATGGAAACCCAATGATGCTACGCCTTCGATGGTAAGTGCCGCACCTGACTTTCAGTATGCTGTACTTTATTCGATTGATGATGAAGGAAATAGCTTTTATGTTTGGGCTGATTATCGTGATAACCTCATTGATTTATATGCCCAAAAGCTCGATGCTAAAGGTACACCGCAGTGGACAAAAGACGGCTTACGTATAGGCCGAATCTTAGATAAGAGTACATTTATCTATACGCCCAAATTAATTAAACCTGATGGTAAAGGCGGAGCGTATATTTTATGGCACAGATGTATTGATGTAAATAAAACTGACCGCCGAAATCTATATGCTCAGTATGTTTCGAGTGAGGGAAAAGCTCA
>NZ_JBMLRC010000253.1:10169-24687 GCF_049241225.1 Emticicia sp. | reverse complement strand
GTGATTACCGCTTGATGCTCCACCCGAAAACTGGTGGCGTAATTGTGCTTTATGGCTGCAATAAAGAATTAGAAGATGGTCGTGGTGGTTCTGTTGATTTATACACCAATTATTTTACCGAAACTGGTAAAATTGGCTTAGATGTGCCGCCGAGTATTACGGTTGCTTCGCCGAGTCCTAATAGTTTTTGTGCGGGACAAAGTTTCTCTATTTCATTTACAACTGCCGACGGTAATTTTAATATTAATAATAGATTTAGAGTTTTACTTTCTGATAAAACTGGGAGTTTTGATAAAGCGATTGAGTTAGGGAATGATAGCAGAAGAACTGTGAATGTAAAAACTACACAAGATTTAGAGAAAGGAACGTATAGAATAAAGGTAGTTTCGACTTCGCCAATAGTTGAAAGTACGAATACCGTTGAAATAACAGTAGGGGATACGGGTGTGCCGACAATCGCATCTGATAAATTATCAATCTGTGCGGGAGGGAACGAAAAAGTAACGCTTACTACGAGCAGCTGCAAAGATGGCCTTTTGAAATGGTCGAATGGCTCAACCACTACTTCTATTGCAGTTTCACCCGTTGATAATACTACTTATACTGCAACCTGTACGATTTCGGGTTGTAAAGAAAGTGCAGTTTCAAATTCAATTTTGATTCAAGCAGTTAAATTGGCAGTTACTGCCAGCAACACAGGCCCATATTTTGAAGGTGAATTATTGAGACTTAGTGGTGCTTCAAGCACAGGAACGGCTCCGCTAAAATACGAATGGACTGGGCCAAACAGTTTTGCTTCGACGGTTCAGAATCCAAGTATTTTGAATATTTCGGTGAGTGCTTCGGGTACATATACTGTAAAAGTAACCGATGCCAATAATTGCCAAGGAAATGCCCAAACTGAAGTAAAAGTTAGTCCAATTTTGGCCAATGAAACTCCGAAAGGTGCTGAGGTAAGTATTTATCCAAACCCTGTTAGCGAGCAATTGAGTGTGTCGTTTGATGCCGAACCAAACAAACAAATCAGTATAACGATTTTAGATAACCGCGGACGAGTAATTGAGCAACGAAAACTAAAATCGGTAGGCGGAAATCAACAAGAGAAATTTGATTTTAGAAACCTAACGAGCGGGCAATATCTGCTCAAAATAAACACTTCGCAGCAAGAAGTAGTTAAGAAGATAGTCGTCAGTCAATAGTCTATGGACGACCATAGTCGAAAGGTTATCTAAAAAATTGAAGATTAATGATTACAAATTGTTGATTTTAGAAGGTTTTATTTCTGTAATTCTACAATTCTCAATCAATAATCCTTAATCTTCAATCAAAAAGCTCTTATCCTGACGGCTATTATGGACGATAAAAGATAGAAAAACAAAAAAGTATAAAACTCGGAGGTCTAATATAAAACCAATAAAAATGTCGTTAAAAACATATTTCCTACAAGTAAAAGAAGTCGTACAAGAAACGGCTGACAGCGTAACCATTTATTTTTGGCATCCTTTAAGCGAGCAAATCAAGTATAAAGCAGGGCAATTCATCACGATTATTGTGCCAGCGGGTGAAGGTGGCAAGAAAGTACGTCGTAGTTATTCGATGTCCACTTCACCACACAGCGATACCGCCATTGGTGTGACTGTGAAGCGAGTAGAGGGTGGTTTGGTTTCTAATTACCTCAACGATAACGTAAAAGTTGGCGATTTCTTAGAAGTGCTTGAGCCATTGGGTAATTTCTTCGTAGAGCCAGATGCCGATAAAACTCGTCATTTAGTGCTTTTTGCAGCAGGAAGTGGTATTACACCGATGATGTCAATCACAAAGTCGGTGCTAAAAATGGAGCCAAACTCTCGTGTTACTATCATCTACGGAAACCGTAGCGAAGAAACGATTATCTTTAAAAGCAAACTCGAAGAACTCGAAGCTCAGTATGGTTCACGCTTGGTTGTGCATCATTTGTTGAGCCGTCCATCAAGTGTTTGGGTGGGAAAATGTGGCCGAATCAATCAAGGAGCAGCTATCAGAATCATGAAAGAATCTGATACGGACTTCGCAAAAGATAATTTTTATCTCTGCGGGCCTGTGGGTATGATGGAAGACGTGATTGCTGGTTTGGGCATTTATAATGTATCAAAAGACCGTATCCACCGTGAAAACTTCCACGCTCCGATGGTTGAAGACGAACCAGAGCAAGAAGATGAGTCGCTGCAAACTCAGACCGTAAAAGTGAAATACAATGGCGATGAATATGAGTTTGAAGTAAAACCTCACCAAACGATTTTGGAAGCGGCTTTAGACTTAGATATTGATTTGCCGTACTCGTGCCAAGCGGGTATGTGTACGGCCTGTATGGGTACTTGTACGGAAGGAAAAGTGAAATTGGATGAAGAGGATGGTCTGACCGAAAAAGAACTCAAAAGAGGCATAATTCTGACCTGTGTAGCTCATCCAATATCGAAAGGTGTGGTGATTGAGATTGATTAAGAAAGAATTTTAAAAATATTTTTTATGCCATAAATTGCTTTAAAAGAGCGATTTATGGCTTTTTTTATTCCTCAATATTTCTCGAAAATTCAATATTTCTTGCTATTATTGCAGTATAAATTTAGCTATAAACATGACAGCAACAACTCTTAAAAAGCACGTAAGATATATAACTGATGCAAAAGGAAAACCTACGGATATTATTATTAGCTTGAAAAACAAGGAGGTTAGAGAATACATCGAAGACTTGATGGATACTCAAGAAGCTATGGCAAGAGATGATGGACAAGGAAGACCATTTGACGAATTTGTGGCTGAGTATTTATCTAAAAAAATCTAATTTATGAGTTATAAATTAATTATTCATCCGAAAGGCGGAGAAAGAATTTAACAAAATTCAAACAGGATTGGGAAGTATAATTATCAAGAAAATTTATGATTTAGCCGAAAACCCTTTTCCTGCGGGCTATAAAAAGCTTTCAGGATTTAAGAGCGATAGAACATCAATTAAGCAGTGTTACAGAATCAGAGTGGGGGATTATAGAATTATTTACACCATCGAACAAGAAATTATTACTATAACCATTGTGCAAGTCAAAAAGCGTGGGGATATTTATTAAGCAATCAAGGAAGACTTAAAAACATTGCCGGCTTAGTTCGGATAAAATTTTCATTTTAAGCCACAGATTATTTACTTTTGTAATAATCTGTGGCTTTTTTGTTCGTTATACCCCCAAAACTTAAAATTACTTCCGTGCTTTTTAAAAACAGAAAAATACTTTTGCTGGCTATTATTTGTAGCTTTTTTGGTTTACTGACTTCGTTTATATCAATACAAACTCCCCATCTCTATTGGAGAGGGGGACGGGGGGTGAGGTTGCCCGATTTCTTTACTCGTCAAGAACGTTGGGCTGATAGTTTACTCTCAACCATGACTTTGGAAGAGAAAGTCGGGCAGTTATTTATGATTGCTACTTTCTCGAATCGTACAGAAACTTACTACCAACAAGTAGAAAACAATATTGCAACCTATCACCTCGGTGGACTGATTTTCTTTCAAGGAGGGCCGTATCGCCAGGCACGTCTTACCAACCGTTATCAACAAATCTCTCGCATACCACTCATGATTGGCATTGATGCTGAGTGGGGGCTGGGTATGCGGCTTGATAGTGTCATTGAGTTTCCGAAACAAATAACGCTCGGGGCTATTCAAGATAATAGTTATGTTGAAAAATTTGGTGAAGAAGTCGGCCGTCAATGCAAACGGCTGGGCATTCATGTAAATTTTGCACCTTCGGTTGATGTCAACACCAATCCTAAAAATCCGATTATCAATTATCGTTCGTTTGGTGAGTCGCAGTATAATGTTGCCGAAAAAGGTGCGATGTACATCAAAGGAATGAAAAAATACAATGTCATGGGAAGTGCCAAACATTTTCCTGGGCATGGCGATACCGACCAAGATTCTCACCGAACGCTTCCGTGGGTGAGCCATTCGATTGATAGATTGAATGAAATTGAACTTTATCCTTTCCGTAAACTAATTGCTGATAGCGTAGCTATGGTCATGACTGGGCATTTGTTTGTACCAGCTCTTGAGCCTCGCACCAATACGCCAACCTCAATTTCTCGCAAAATTGTGACCGAGACTATCAAAGAGAAAATGGGTTTTGAAGGAATTGCCATTACTGATGCCCTCAATATGCGAGGAATTACGGCAGGTTTACAGGCGGGCGAACCCGAATTACTAGCTTTCTTGGCAGGAAATGATATTTTACTGCAATCGGGTAATCTTCCTGCAGCATTTAATCGAATTAAAGCAGCGGTTGAAAGTGGACAAATTCCGATAGCAGAATTGGAGGCTCGTGTAAAGAAAATCTTAAAAGCGAAGTTTTGGGCGGGTTTAAATAACTATAAACCAATCGAAATGGCTGGTTTAGGTAGTGATTTAAACAGCAAAAAAGCCGCTGATTTAAAAGTTGAATTGTTTGAGCAGGCCGTTACAATCATCAAAAATCAAGATAATTTATTGCCTTTTGTGAATATTGATACCACGAGTTTTGCATCGGTGGCTATCAGTGCCGAGGCGGGTAATGAGTTTCAGAAAATGCTCAGTCAATATGCTAATTTTAAGCATTTTGCCGTACCTTTTAAACCTGCGGCTGATAAAGATGTAGCTTGGGTTTTGGAAGAAGCTGCCAAATATAAAGTGGTAGTTGTGAGTGTGCATGATATGAACAGCCGAGGCGATAGAAACTACGGAGTTTCGCCCGCAACTATTTCGTTTATTAATCAACTTCGACAAAAAACTAAGGTTGTGGTAGTCGGTTTTGGAAATCCGTATGGCATGAAATTGTATGATGGTGTACCTACTTTAGTTTGTGGTTACGAAGATGAAATTGCATCGCAGCGGGTTGTTCCACAGATTTTATTTGGGGCATTACCAGCCAAAGGGAAATTGCCCGTAACGGTTACTTACGAACAAAAAGTAGGCAATGGCGTACAAACTGAACGCATCGGACGAGTATCTTTTGGAACACCCGAGAGTGTAGGTATGAACGAAAAAAAACTCAACGAAATTGAACAGATTGTGCAGCAAGGTATCAGTAATCGGGCTTTTCCAGGTTGCCAAGTTTTGGTGGCTCGCAATGGAAAAGTTGTGTATAATCGAAATTTTGGTACGCTTCGCTACGATGTTTATGAGCCAGTAAACGACCAAACGCTCTACGACATTGCATCAATGACCAAAGTATCAGCAACGCTGCAAGCGGTTATGCTTTTAAACGAAAGAGGAGCAATTGATTTGAATGAAAAAGCCTCAACCTACCTACCCGAAATGCGTGGTACCAACAAAGAAACTCTATTGGTTTCGGATATTCTGATGCACCAAGCTGGTTTGGTAGCTTTCATTCCGTTTTGGGAGAAAACCAAGTCGGGTGGAACTTTTAAAAGTGATTATTACCGTTTCGCAAAAGATAGTGTGAATATGCAAGTGGCTGATAATCTGTATATTACGCCCGCTATTCGAGACTCAGTTTGGCGTTGGGTACAGCAATCGAAACTTATCAATGTCTATGATAGGTTGGGTGGTTATCGGTTTACTTACAGCGATTTAGGTTTGATTATATTGCAGAAAATGGTCGAAAGAATCACGAATCAGCCATTGGATGAGTTTGTAGAACAGAATATCTACGAACCACTCGGAATGACTTCAACGCTTTATAATCCGAATACAAAATTTGCTAAAAATAACATTGCTCCAACCGAAAACGATGCGATTTTTCGAGCCTCACAAATTCAAGGAACTGTACACGACCCAAACGCCGCTTTGCTCGGTGGAGTGGCTGGCCATGCGGGACTTTTCAGTAATGTGAGCGATTTGGTGAAGCTCTATCAGATGAATTTGCAGAAAGGCTATTATGGCGGTCGTCAGATTTTGTTTCCTACAACCGTTCCACATTTTGCCCGAAATTACACGCAACGCAGCCACCGAGGACTCGGCTGGGATAAACCAGAAGCAGGAGACGATAAACCCGTAATTGCGATTGATGCTTCGCCCAAAACTTTTGGTCATACGGGCTTTACTGGCACGGCCGTGTGGGTTGACCCCGAGCGAGATTTAATTTTTATTTTTCTATCAAACCGAGTTTATCAAAGTTCGGCCAATAATAAAATCAATACTTTGAAGATTCGGAAACGTATCCACGAAGTTATCAACGCTGCCATTATTCAATAGTCTTAGATTTTACACGCCCAACGTTTGTGTTTCATAGAACTTTATACTAATTTGCTCTCAGATAAAGACAACCCTTTCTATGAACAAAATAACTATCTTTCTTTCATTTCTTTTTCTTTCATTCACCGTTACAACCTTGGCACAAAAGAAGAAATCAATCATTCGAACCCTCATTGTTGATGGGCAAAATAACCATGTTCAATGGCCTAAAATAACCTTCATGATGAAGAATTATTTGGAAGAAACTGGTAAGTTTAAGGTCGATGTACAACGAACAAAATATACGTGGTTGGGAGAAGAATTTATAAAGAAATTCCCAATTGAAGGCCTTGGCGAAACCGAAGCAATGAAAAAATCGCAAACAGACCCCGATTTCAAACCAGATTTTTCAAAGTATGATTTAGTGATTTGTAATTTTGGTTGGAACGCTGCTCCGTGGCCCGAAGAAACGCAAAAGAATTTTGAGAAATATATGAAAAAAGGTGGAGGATTAGTGGTAATTCATGCCGCTGATAATTCCTTTCCACAATGGCCTGACTACAATAAAATGATAGGTTTAGGTGGCTGGGGCGACCGTACTGAAAAAGACGGCCCTTATGTGTATTACAACAACGAAGGCACTCTTGTGAAAGATAATTCAGCGGGTAAAGCGGGTTCGCACGGGCCAGAGCATGAGTATGTGATTGAAATCAGAAATTCGGAGCATCCGATTACGAAAGGAATGCCAACAAAATGGCTACACGCCAAAGATGAATTATATGACCGACTCAGAGGACCAGCCGAGAATATGGAAGTATTGGCAACTGCTTTTTCGGCAAAAGATAAGAGAGGAACTGAGCGTCATGAACCAATGTTACTCACACTTAACTACGGAAAAGGTAGGATTTTTCACACACCAATGGGGCATATTGATTACTCTGTCGAATGTGTGGGCTTTATCACTTGTTTGCTTAGAGGCTCAGAGTGGGCAGCTACTGGTAAAGTTACGTTACCGATTCCGCAAGACTTTCCAACTGCCGAAAAAACAAGTAGTAGAGCGTTTAAATGATATTTCAGCAGGTAATCCACAAATAATCTTTGTGGATTACTTATTCAACATACTAATTTTTCCTCGCTCGAAATCCATGAACAGAAAATCAAACGGGTCGATGTATTGATTATTTTTCTTCAATGTATAATGCAAATGCGGCCCAGTTACCGTACCCGTAGCACCTACTTCTCCAATTACCTGCATTCGCTTCACGTGCTGGCCTTTCTTTACCGAAATCTTATTCAAATGGCCATAAATCGACTCAAAACCGTAGCAATGCTTGATTTTGATATAATTTCCCAAATCAACCTTAAAACCAACGTCAATTACATCGCCATCGCCCGTAGCAATGGCTTTTTCGCCTGTTGCTCCTTTCAAGTCAATACCACGATGAAACAACGAAACTTTATGCACAGGATGATTACGAAAGCCATAAAATGAATTGATGTTGACCTCTTTTTTCATCGGATAACCCGCAGGAATGGCATTGATGAAATTTTCTTTGAATGGGTCGTTGTAGATATGACGAAGCATATCATTTACTTCAACCATTGGAGTGAGTTGGGTTTCCCAGTAATCTTCCTCAGGAGAGTTATTGCTTTCACTCTGTGAAAAAACCGAAAAATTTATAAACAGCAAAAATATTAAAAACGCTACTTTTTTCATTACCAAAATCGTATGTGGATACAAAAATACGTCGTTTGTTTATTAAAAAGTGTTTTATGTTGTAAACATTCAATAGATTCAACGGATAGTGCTAAACAATCTTATTATTCACAAGGTTTATTCAACTAAGTTAAATATTTATTGGCCTCAGTAAATCTGAAAGATTTTATATCTCGTAAGTATATACATCAATTCGAGTCTCAATTTTTTGAGGTGAATTGATGCAACAGCCGTTAAAAATATTTTATCATTTACTCTATAAATTGCCTTCGAAATAGGCTAATACGTATTTCCTAAAAAATGAAGTTAATCTATCAAGTCATATCATTATGCTTGGTCTCTTTTGTTATACTTTCATCGTTAACAAAAAAAGATGTCCTTCCGCAGAAAAAATACTTGATTGATGCTACCTTACAAATTCAAGAGCAATTTTCAACTAAAAATTCAATATCTCAAATCAGAGAATCTTATAAATCAGTTGAAATACTCTGTTTTTTAGTAAAAAATGAGGTTTTTTTTATTGAAAATGCTCAGATTTTAGAAAGAATAGAGAGAAGGATTTCCCAACCAGACCTTGATACGCTCAAAGCTAATCTTACTAAATTGGTAGCTGACTTACGAGAAACGAATGAAATCAATTGGGCAGATGCTTACCTAAAATCTTTACGAACAACCTATCTGCTCACACTCACAGGTTGGAAAACTAATCAATTATCTGAGCAGAAAAATGCAGAAGCCCAGGCCCAAATCCGAACGCTTCGATTCTTAAATTCATTGCAAAATTGGTCAAATAAAGAACAAACAGATAGGCTTCTATATGATTATCACGAAGCACTAAACAAAGAAAAAATTGATTGGAAAAGCCTATACACAGATTTTGTTTTACCTATCGAAAAAGCATATTTAGCTAATGTAAATACTCATAAATTCACACTTTTTGAAGAAGTTTTATCAAGCGAAAATAAGCCCGATACTTCAAAGATTGCTCTCGGAAAACTCCTTTTCTATGAAACGGCACTTTCGGCCAATTTTAAGCGTAGTTGTTCATCGTGTCATCGTCCGCAAAAAGCTTTTTGTGATAACAGGCAGACAAGTTTAGGATTTCAGTTAGGCACAAATCTTACTAAAAATTCGCCTACGCTTATCAATGCTGCTTACAATACATCATTTTTTCACGATGGTCGAGCCAACGATATTCCATCAGTTGTTGCTTCGGTTGTGAGTAATTCTGATGAGTTTCGGAATGATTTTTCCACGATTATCAATCGGCTTGCTTCGAGCGAAGAATATGTTCAAAAATTTGAGAAAGTTTATCAACAAAAAAGTATTAATCAACACCAAATTCAAGATGCTCTCACAGCATTTATCAATTCACTAACAAGCCGAAAAAGTGTTTTTGATGAATGGGTACAAGAAAAAAATACCACAGTCGATTTATCGGAAGGTTATAATATTTTTATGAAAAACTGTGCTTCGTGTCATTTTACGGGTACTTTTTCGGGATTTTTACCACCATTTTATACAAAAAATGAATTTTATGAGGGTATAAAAACGCCGACTTTACGCAATATTTCGCTCACGCAACCTTACATGCACGATGGCCGATTGACCGAATTATCGGATGTTATAAAAAAACATTATGGAGAAAATCTTTCCGACCAAGAACACCACGCATTGAAGACATTTTTAGAATCGTTGACAGATTCAGAAATAGATACAACAGAACCCAAAAGTTTACCAATGATACCAACGGCTCTTAATCGAAAAGTTGGCGGATATTATTAAAAACCAGTAATCCAAAAAGTGAAAAAATGAAAAAAGAACGATTAATTTTGCTCATAGCTATATTATTTGGTTGTGTGCAATTAAACGCCCAAAAGCAAAATTTGACTGGCGTTTGGAAAATACAAGTGCCACATGGCATTTTGGCGATGGATGTAAGCAACGATAGTAAGAAAATAGTAACGGGAGGTTTATCAAACCAACTAACGGTTTGGGAATTGGCCACAGGTAAAAAATTAGTCGAACTTAAAGGCCACACTGATAATATCGTTTCGGTAAGATTCAGCCCAAATGGTCGATACATCGTGAGTGGGGGAGTTGATAAAACAATTATTCTCTGGGATGCCATCACGGGCGATATTATTCGTCAGAAAATCGACCACGGAGATTATGTGCGTGATTTAGTGTTTAGTCCTGATAGCAAGAGTTTTGCGAGTGCAAGCTGGGACGGAACTGCAATTGTTTGGGATACTTTTTCGGGGCAAAGAATCAATACTATTTCGTCGCACAACGATAACGTAACGGCAGTTGATTTTAACTTCGATGGCAGCGAACTCATTACAGGCAGCGGCGACCACTCAATTTGTGTGTGGGATACCAAAACTTGGGCAAAAAAATACGAACACAAAGAACACACCGATGAGGTTTGGGATGCACGTTTTTCGCCCAACGGTCGCTACATCGTTAGCGGAGCTTGGGATAATATGTGTCGTGTGTGGGATATTGCCGCCAAAAAGCAAGTTTTCAGAATCAACGCTCACGTTTCAGATGTTTGGTCAACTACTTTTACGCCTGACCAGCAGTTAATAGTTACGGGCGGAGGTGATAATCACGTAAGAGTTTGGGATGTAACTAATGGAGAATTGGTGGCCGAATCTCCCGAGGGAATGCACAACGGTTCGGTTGAGTCGGTGGCAGTAAGCCAAGATAACAAAAACATTGTGAGTGTTGACCGCAACGGTAATTTGGTCGTATGGCATTTGCCTACTTATGAGCAACGAATTTCGGCCTATACCAATCGCAAGTACGAAGAATGGTCGAAAAAGAGCCAATACGAAAAACAGGAAGAGTATATTTCGAGACTCGAAAAGAAATCAAATTTCATTGATGATTGGAAGAAAGAATATCAAGCTCTTTCGGTGAATACGTTTATAAAAATGACCGATTGGACAAACTTCCAGATTCTCGGATATGATGCCGAAAAGAGCGTTTTTAAATTAAATTCGCCGTATTTTGGTAAAGTTGCTGTAAAAGTACCGAACCGTGACGCCGAAAAATTTGAACAGTCATTCAAATCAGCCACCTTCACCGAGCCTAGTATTTCGCTCACCGAAAAAGGCTTTATTTTGCAAAAAGCAGCAGTATCAATCGACCCAAGTTCAAGAAAAACCTATACCATTAGCCCTTTGTTTGATGATGAATTGGGCGAAGTGATCGGCAAACAATAACAACGACTGATTATGAAAAAAATAATTGTTTTGTTGTCGTTGCTTAATGTAGGAATGACAACCGATAAACCTCGCCGTGAATTTTACACAAGCAGTAAGCCAAAAGCGGTTTCTTTCAGCACCGATGGTAGTCTGATAGCTGCCAGTTTTGAAGGTTCGATGGAGGTTTATCATACACGGATGGGACTTCGACTGAAAAGTTTTTCCACTGAAAACCTAATAACTGATATAGACGCATCACCAAACGAGCCCAATATTGTGGCTTGTGCCGATAAATCAAATAGTGTTGTGTTTTGGAATATTGAGAAAGGGGAAATTCAAAAGAAAATTACGCTAAAAGACGCAATAAAAAGTATTGAGTATCAGAAAGATGGGCGTGAGATTTTGGTGAATACTGGCAAAAATGTAAGCTTTTATGAGGTGCTTTCAGGAAAAAAAATGCAGACATTTAAGACCACAAACGCTGTTTTGATGACCTACAATCAGCCAAGCCAAATATTGGCTACATCGCACCCAGATAATACAATAACGGTTTGGAATTTAGCGACTAATAAAAAACTTTTTGTACTGAATAAACACAAGGGTAAAATTACGCAAATTGCTATCAATAAAGACGGTAGCCAGCTCATTAGCTCGTCAGTTGACAAGACAATTAGGGTTTGGGATTTGAAAACTGGACAAGAAACAAAGAAAATAGTTTACGACTCAGCCTTCAATTGTGTAGTTTATGATTTAAACGAAAATCATATCATTTCGGCATCAGATGATAAGAAAACGATTGTTTGGGATATCGCTGCCGAAACACCAACGATTTTGAATCAGTACGAAGGACAAAGCGAAGCTATTTTTGTAAGTCGCCACCCAAAAGAACAAATTTTGTTATCGGGTTACAACGACACGGTTTTACAGACTTGGTTGATGAAGTGATTGAAATCTTACCTTAGTTTTGAAAAGCTCTCTTGGCAAAGGAGAGCTTTTTGTTTAACAATCCACCAAGTTTTTTAGTTAACATTTCTATGAATATCGTCTGGTTTAAAAGAGACTTACGCCTAAGCGACCACGCACCTCTCAAAGCTGCTATCGAAGAGGGAGAATCATTTTTGATGCTTTATATTTGGGAGCCATCGGTCATGGCCGACCCACATTACAGCCCTCGACATTGGAATTTTGTGCAGCAATCGCTTGATGACCTAAACACCCAACTTTCGGCTGGAAATGCTTTATTATCCATCACGATTTTAGAAGGTGATGCCGAGGCTATTTTCTCCGCTATCCATCAAAAATATCAGCTTAAAAAAGTATTTTCTTACGAAGAAACGGGCTTGAAAATTACTTACGACCGAGACAAAATTCTGACCAACTATTTCAAAGAAAACAGCATAGAATGGCGAGAATTTCAAACCAATGGTATTGTAAGAAAGCTAAAAAATCGTGAAAACTGGTCGGAGCTTTGGAAAACCCACATGCACCAAAAAATCGACGAGCCAGATTGGACAAAACTAAGAAATCCATGTTTGGTTTTTGATGAAGAAAACGAGATTTCTAAGCAGTTTCTCCCTAAAAAATACTACCTAAATAACGATAAAGAAAGTAAACCAGTTTTTCAGCCAGGTGGCGAAACCTACGCTCACCGCTATCTACAAAGTTTTTTGAATGATAGAGCCAAAAATTATTCAAAAACTATCTCAAAACCGCTTGAAGCTCGCAAAAGTTGCAGCCGACTTTCGCCTTATATCGCTTGGGGAAATTTGTCGATTCGACAAGTGTATCAGTACACCCAAAACGCCAAAAAGCGAGTTTCGTATCGCCGAGATTTAGAAAACTTTGTTTCTCGACTGCACTGGCATTGTCATTTCATTCAGAAGTTTGAAATGGAAGACCGCATGGAGTTTGAAAACATCAATCGAGGTTATGATAACTTACAAAAAACTGAAAAGCAACACTTTATCGAGCAATGGCAAGCAGGAAAAACAGGCTATCCGCTCGTGGATGCTTGTATGAGATGTGTCTGTGAGACTGGCTATTTGAACTTTCGGATGCGGGCAATGGTGGTTTCCTTTCTTACGCATCAACTCTTTCAGCATTGGAAAACTGGTGCGATTTTTCTCGCCCAACAATTTCTTGATTTCGAGCCAGGAATTCACTATCCGCAGTTTCAGATGCAAGCGGGCGTTACGGGTATGAATACCGTCAGGATGTATAATCCCGTGAAACAATCGCAAGACCACGACCCGCACGGAATTTTTATTAAAACTTGGGTAAAAGAACTCGAAAACTGCCCCGAAAACTTTATTCATGAGCCGTGGAAAATGACCCCAATGGAGCAAGATTTATATAATTTTCGTTTAGGAGAAAATTATCCTTTTCCAATAATTGATTTAGAACAAACCACTAAATTTGCCAAAGATAAACTCTGGGGCATCAGAAAAAACATTGAAGTAAAAGCCGAAAGCAAACGAATTTTAAGCAAACACGTTGTGCATCGGAAGAAAAAGAAATAATTTTGTCTGTGGGGCGAATCGGGCGGCGACCGCATCCTGTTCGCTGAACAAAGAGAGAGCAATAAAATCTTTAGGCTATCAAAAAAACAATCTTGAAAACCACTAATAAGAAGCATTAAGTGAAAAACCATAAACCTTATCTATACCTCCTCACTTCCATGTATATCGCAGGAGTAATTGGTCTAAACATCAATACTACTGCCGAACTTTTCAAATTTCTTACGCCATTCAATTTGGTGGCATCGTTGGGTATTTTGCTCTATTTTCACAACGATTGGAATCGAAATTTTATCATTTTTGCCGTAATTACCTTTCTGACTGGCTATTTCATTGAGGTCATAGGTGTAAAAACTGGACTAATCTTTGGGCATTATCAATACGACCGAACTCTCGGATTTGAGATTCTTGAAGTACCGCCAGTCATTGGTGTCAATTGGCTTTTGTTGGTTTATTGTGTCGGAAGTTCATTTTGCCGAGTCAATCAACCGCTTTACATCAAAGTAATTTACGGAGCAATGCTCATGACAATGTTCGATTTTCTGGTCGAGCCAATCGCCATTCGTTTAGAAATGTGGTCGTGGTTTGGGCTGCTTCCACCAATTCAAAACTACATTGGCTGGTTTCTCGTTTCGGCGTTTTTGCTCACGCTTTTTCATTGGTTACCGTTCCGGAAAGACAATAAAATTGCTTTCTGGTTACTTATTCTCCAAATATCTTTTTTCGGCGTACAAAGTTTGTTATTTTAATTTTTAAATCATTACAACTTTTTTCCATTAAACTGAATCATTACTTTTGAAAGACTATTATTTCAAATATTCATTAGTTGTATGAAACGCTCGCTCAAAGTTTTTATCGGAATCTTAACTGGTTTGGT